>JACCTS010000406.1 GCA_013812245.1 Rubrobacter sp. | reverse complement strand
GATGCACCACGTCCGATGGCATCGTGGACTGCCTGGGCACGAAGAGCGAGGGCTCGTTCATGTCGCACCAGACGCCTGAGACGCCCGCGTCCGTGAGCACATGGTGGTTCTCGCCCCACCACTCGCGTGTCTCCGGGTTGGTGAAGTCAGGGAAGGCGCAGACGCCGGGCCAGACCGCGTTCTGGAACTCCTCGCCTTCTCCCGTCTTGCAGTACAGGTCCCTGTCGCGGCCCTCGCGGTAGACGCGGTAGTTCTCGTCGGCCTTCACGCCAGGATCAACGATGGTGACGACCCGGAAGCCATCTTCGCGGAGGTCGGAGATAAGCTTCTCGGGGTCGGGGAAGGCTTCGTCGTCCCAGGTGAAGACGCGGAAGCCGTCCATGTAATCGATGTCGAGGTAGATCACGTCGCACGGGATGTCCCGCTCCCTGAATTGACGCGCGATGCCGCGCACCTCTTCCTCCGTCTCGTAACTCCAGCGGCACTGCTGGTTCCCGAGCGACCACATCGGCGGCATCGGCGTACGTCCGGTCAGTTCCGTGTAGCGATCCAGGACCTCGCGCGGCGTGGGGCCGCAGAAGACGTAGTAGACGACGTCGCCCCCCTCGGCCCCGTAGTACGCCAGGTCGGGATCGTCCTTCGCCAGGTCGAACTCCACCCGGTGTGTGTTGTCGAAGAGGAGCCCGTGCGCCTTGCCTTCGATGAGCGAGAGGCTGAAAGGGACCGACGAGTACAGGTTGTTGAACGAGGCGGTGTGTCCCGCCGGAGGGTCCACGTTCCAGAAGACCTGGGACGAGCCGGTCTTTTCGAGGCCGCTCGTGCGCTCCCCGCACCCGAAGTACCTTTCAACAGCCTCGCGCCGCTTGTATAGCCTGACCGGGCTTCCGAGCGGCTGGGTGAATACGTTGGCTCCCTGCGTCACTACCGGACCCATCCCGAGGTCCGGATCGTCGGCGCAGAACTCCCGCCCATCGCCATCCACGAACGAGACCCTCAGCGGGTCCAGCCCGACCCGTGCCGTGAACGCGCCGGTGTATAGGGTGATACCCTCATCCTTCTGGCTAATCTCTACGGGAACGGTCTCCCACTTGTCTTTCGCTATCGCCTCGGAGCCGTAGGTGGAGATGCGTCCGGCCGGGAACATCCCCACTCGAAACAGGTCAGGCGCGAGCACCGTGACCTCTACCGTCGCGTCGCCGGAACGCAGGCGCAGTGTGGGGTCGTCGTGGTCGGTAAGCTCGGCGGCGCCGAGCGGCCTATAGTCGCCGCCGGTCGCGGGCTCCCTCTCGAAATGTTCGGTCAAAGTTGCTCCTTGTCCTGGCTGCCTCTAAAGTCGTGCGTCGGTTGCAGGAAGCTATCTTACAGATCCGGCGTTGTCCACGGGGAGCCCTCCCGTACAATCGGAGGGTCGGCTGGCCGTCTCGGCCGGGGAAGGAGCGACATGCTTTGCTTTACCAACGGAGATTACGCGGTTGATGGGATCCGGCACGCCGGCCTGTCTGGCGAGATCGTCTCCTGGAAGGACATGCTCCACGAAGGCCCGGTCCCGTCCCATCTCTCCCTTGACGAACTGCGGGAGGTGCGCGCCCGCTTCATCTCGGAACGGGGGTGGGGCGGCTTCGACGAGGTGATGGAGGACTTCGAGCGCCGCGACGCCGCGCTGGCGGAGTTCGAGGACCACAAGGAAGTCGTACTCTTTTTCGAGCACGACCTCTACGACCAGTTGCAGTTGATCCAACTCCTCGACTGGTTCGCGCGGCGGGAGTCCGTCCCCACCAGGCTGACCCTCGTACAGGCCGACGAGTATCTGGGCAACCTGTCTACCGACAGGCTGAAGGCTCTTTTCGAGGAGCGTCACGAGGTGTCCAGTCAGGAGCTGGAACTCGGCCGTGCGGCCTGGGAGGCTTTCAGGGCGCTGGAGCCTATCCGGATCTCTGCCCTGCTCCATCAGGATACGTCAGCGCTGCCGTTTCTCGGAGACGCTCTTCTCCGCCACCTGCAAGAGTTTCCTTCCGTGAAGAATGGACTATCCCGCTCCGAGGCGCAGGCTTTGGAGGAGATACAGGCCGGCAGGAGGCCGCTGCGCGAGGTGTACGTAGCGTCGCATCAGGAACGTGAGGATCCGGTCTTTCTGGGCGACTCGGTCTTCGCCTGGTACCTGGAGCGTCTGAGCGATGTATGCGAGCCGCTGGTGCTGTT
>JACCTS010000394.1 GCA_013812245.1 Rubrobacter sp. | reverse complement strand
CTGGGCATGGTCGGTGATGCCGATGGTCGCCACGCTCTCCTCAATACGGACCCACTCGTGAGTCTTCGTGTACTGGAGGTCCTGCGGTACGCTCATTCACTCTCCCCTTGTTTTCTGTCGCGTTTGTAGAACGGCAGCGACACGGTCTTAGCTAGCACGGGCTTGTCCCGGATCACCACCGTGAACCTATCTTTCACTTCCGGGTCCACGAGCGCAAGCCCTATGGCCCGGTTCAGGGTCGGGGAGTGCGTGCCGCTCGTAACCTGGCCCACGATCTGGGCCCCGTCCGTGACGGTGTGCCCGTGACGGGCGATGCCGCGCCCCTCCACCTCGAAGCCCACGAGCTTCTTCCGCAATCCCTCCGCGTCCTCTAGGAGGAGCGCCCCCTGTCCGATGAACTGTGGTTCCTTGTCCAGATGGACGGCGAATCCTATGCCGGCTTCGAGCGGTGTCGTCTCCGCGTCGAGCTCGTTGCCGTACAGGCACATGCCGGCCTCAAGACGCAGCGTGTCGCGTGCCCCGAGCCCGGCTGGCACGGCTCCCGCTTCCACAAGGCTACGCCAGAGGGCGGGTGCGTCGTCAGGCTTTACGTACAACTCGAAGCCGTCCTCGCCGGTGTAGCCGGTACGAGAGATGGTGGCCCATACACCCCTGGTCCCGCCCTCCACGACAAACTCACCCTCTGCCCATCGGAAGGGCTTCAAGTCAGCGAATTCCACACCTCCAAAGGGCTGTAGCAGATCCTCGGCTGCCGGTCCCTGAAGAGCCAGCAAGGCCCAGGCGTCGGATTCGTCGGTTACCTCCACGTCGAGATCCGAGACATTCTCCTTGAAGTGAGCGAAGTCTTTCTCGCGGTTTGCGGCGTTGACCACGATGAGGTAGTCATCCTCTGCCCTGCTGTAAACGATCACGTCGTCCACCGTGCCACCATTCTCGTAGCACACTGCACAATACCCGGCCTGCATCGGCTCTAACCTCGACACGTCTCTAGTGACGAGCCGCTGAACAGCGAGCTCCGCGTCGTCCCCCCGGAAGGAGATCTCACCCATGTGGGATACGTCGAAGAGGCCAGCGTGCGTGCGTACGGCTTCGTGCTCGGCCTTGATGCCGGCGTACTGCACGGGCATCTCCCAGCCGGCGAAGTCCACGAGCCTGGCTCCCGCCTCCTTGTGCTCCTCGTAGAGCGGGGTGCGGCGGAGACCCTTCGCGGACACCACTACCACCTGGCTTTCAGTTGTCTGGCGGCGCGGGTCTCGTCGAGGCGGCGGGTGGGTGCGTGGATCGGGGCTTCTTCGAGATCCTCCGGCGTGCTCTCGGCGAGCTCCAGCATCGCGCCGACGAAGTCGTCGAGGGTCTCCTTGGACTCCGTCTCGGTGGGTTCGATGAGCATGGCCTCCTTGACGACGAGTGGGAAGTAGATCGTGGGCGGATGGTAGCCGTGGTCTATGAGGCCCTTGGCGATATCCAGCGCCTTCTTGCCCTTCGGCGGCTGGACGACGACCTCGTGCTTGCACAGCTCGTCGTATGGGATTCGGTAGGCGCCCCGGAGCCGGGCGCGGACGTAGTTGGCGTTCAGCACGGCCATGTCGGTCACGTCCCGGAGCTCGGGTCCGTGCATCTTGATGTAGTTCCATGCCTTCAGCAACACCCCGAAGTTGCCGTGGAAGGTGCTCACGCGGCCGATGGTCTTCTCGGGACGGGCGAAACGAAATCCGTCACCGTTCCTCTCGACGACAGGGTCGGGACGGAAGGGGGCGAGCACCTCGGAGCAGGCGATGGCACCGGAGCCCGGCCCGCCGCCGCCGTGCGGGGTGGAGAAGGTCTTGTGGAGGTTGAAGTGCATCACGTCCACGGCTGCGTCGGCGGGGCGCATGCGGCCGAGGTTGGCGTTCATGTTCGCGCCGTCCATGTACAGGAACGCGCCTTTCTCGTGCAGGATCTCCGCTATCTCGGCGATGTTGCGCTCGTAGACGCCGCAGGTGTTGGGGTTGGTGATCATGAGCGCCGCGGTCGTTTCATCCACCAACGCCCGCAACTCGTCCACGTCCACGCAGCCGTGCTCGTCGAGCCCGACCTCCACGCTCTTGAACCCGGCCATCGAGGCCGTCGCCGGGTTGGTACCGTGGGCGGTGGAAGGCACGAGGACCGTGGTGCGCCCTTCGTCGCCGGCCTCCTCGAAATACCGCTTGACCATGAGGATGCTGGTAAGCTCGCCCTGGGCCCCGGCCATCGGCTGCAACGAGACGGCCGACAGCCCGGATATCTCCGAGAGGAAACCCTGCAGTTCGTGCATGACGCGCAAAGCACCCCGCGCCCCACTCTCGGGTTGCAGAGGGTGGAGGTTGGCGAATCCGGGGACGGCCGCAGCGGCCTCGTTGGCGCGCGGGTTGTGCTTCATCGTGCAGGAGCCAAGGGGGTAGAAGTTGGTGTCTATGCCCCAGTTCTTGCGGGAGAGGTTGGTGTAGTGACGGATCGCGGTGGGCTCGTCCACCTCGGGAAGCCCAGGCTTCTCCTTGCGGAGCGACTTCTTTGGGAGGACTTTTTCGAGGTCTGTTCTCTCTACGTCGGGTTTCGGGAGGGTGTATCCTCGGCGGCCTTCGCGGCCTTTGTCCCGGATCAGGCTTTCCAGCGATCGCTCACCCAGCATTCGCCACCACCTCCACGAAGACGTCGAGTTCTCGTTTCGTCCGCTTCTCCGTCACCGCGACGAGCATCGCCCCATCCCCGAGATCCAGGCCCCCAACTATATTGTTATGTAACAATGCATCATTGACGCGATCCACGTCGGGCATCTCTACCGCGAACTCCCATAGAAACGGCGCTTCGGGATACCGAAGTTTCAGTCCCACATCCTGCAACCTGTCTGCGAGGTAATGGGCTTTGGAGATGGAGAGTTCGGCGACTTCGCGCAGTCCCTCCGGCCCCATAAGCGCGGCGTAGACGGTGGCGGCGAGTGCCGTGACGGCCTGGTTGGTGCAGATGTTCGAGTTCGCCTTGGCGCGCCGGATGTCCTGCTCGCGCCCGCGGAGGGTGAGGACGTAGGCGAGCTTTCCTTCTCGGTCCACCGTCTCTCCAGCGATGCGGCCTGGTAGCTGGCGGACAAACTTCTCGTGGGTCGCCATGTAGCCTGCGTAGGGACCGCCGAAGATGAGCGGCATCCCGAGCGGTTGCGCCTCGCCGACGGCCACGTCCGCCCCGAGGTTTCCGGGAGTTTCGAGGACGGAGAGCGAGATCGGGTCGCACACAGCCACGCACAAAGCGCCCACACCGTGCGCTGCCTCTGACGCGGCCTCGATGTCTTCCACGATCCCGAAGAAGTTGGGGCTCTGGACGAAAACGCCGGAGACATCATCCGGGACGGCGGAGAAGTCCGTAGTCCCTCCATCAAAGGGAAGCTCTACGACTTCGACGCGGTAGGTCTCGACGACCTCGCGGTAGCGGGGGTTCAGGCCGGCGGAGACGGCGACCTTCGGGTCGCGTTTCGTCAGGCGGGCGGTCATCAGGGCGGCCTCGGCGACGGCGTTGGCTCCTTCGTAGACGGAGGCGTTGGAGACTTCGAGGCCGGTGAGTTCAGAGATTACTGACTGGAACTCGAAGATGGCCTGGAGGTGGCCCTGGCTGACCTCCGGCTGGTACGGCGTGTAGGAGGTGAGGAACTCGCCGCGCCCCGTGATGGCGCTGATGGAGGAAGGGATGATCCTGTCGTACGCTCCTGCGCCGAGGAAGATCGGCATCCCCGAGACGTTCTCCCCCGCCCGCGCCTCCACGTCCCTGAGCGCTTCGTACTCGGAGAGGACGGGAGGAAGGTCCAGTGGATCCTCGAACTTCGGCGAGACATCGGCGAAGAGGTCGTCCAGGGTCTCGACCCCGATGGCCTCCAGCATCTCCTGGATGTCAGCATCGGTGTGCGGTGTGAATCGCGCCACGCGGCTATACCCCCTTGTCGGGTGGACGTCTATGTTTTCCGCCCTGTCCCAAACCTGAGAGTGTTACCCCGTCGGCGCCGGATGCGAGCTTCGTCGGGCGAAGCCGGACCGGACTCTCCAGGACGCCCTCCGGCGCGCGGTCCTTCTGCCTGAGAGATTCGGTCCTCGGCGGCTATCGCCGCGCCGGACTTTTCACCTTCGGCGGCCGGTACGGAAGCTCCCCCACTCCCCGCCAGCTCTCTCCCGCGCCCTTCTTCGGGCACGCTAAGCCTAACACAACGGGGCGGCTTTCTCGTCAGCGTGATGTTGGTCCAACGTCTCTATTCCGGTCCTTGCTCGGGCTGAGCCTCCGTCACCATTACTGGCTCGATAAACGAACGAGTCGTCCGGGACGAACGCGAGCTTGCCATTTGCCAAAAGTCGGCCACTACCCGACATACGTCCTCGACCTGTCTTCGTTCGGGTTCGCAGCACAGCAGGATCGTCCCAGCGGTCGGCGTCAGGATCGGGCGCTATAATGCGCGCGTAGGGAAAGGGGCCGATCTTCGATCCTGGTTGACCGGAGGATGATCGCGACCGAGGCGCTGCTCAAGACCAAGCTCTACGCGCCGCGGGCGCATCCGAATCTGATGCCGCGTCCGCGCCTGAGCGAGCTACTCGCTGCGGGCATGGATCGCAAGCTGACCTTGCTCTCTGCTCCGGCTGGTTTCGGTAAGTCCACCCTCTTGAGCGAATGGCACATGCTCCATCCGGGCAGCGATAACCCGGTTGCGTGGGTTTCACTGGAGAAAACCGACAACGACCCGACGCGCTTCCTCTCCTATCTCATAACCGCGCTGCAAACCATCGAAGCGGACATCGGAGCAGCCGTCCTGGTTTCGCTGCGCTCGCCCCAACCCCCACCTATAGAGCCGATGCTGACGGCCTTGATCAACGAGATCACGGCCACACCTCGGGACTTTGTCCTTGTCCTCGATGACTACCATTTCATAGAAGCAGAAGCCATCCACGGCGCGCTCGCCTTTCTTCTCGAGCACCTGCCACGTCAAATGCACCTGATCCTCTGCGGCCGCACCGACCCGCCCTTGCCCTTATCTCGCCTGAGAGTCCAGGACCAGATAACCGAGTTGCGTGCCGACGACCTGCGCTTCACGTCCGAGGAGGCGGCTACTTTCCTCAACGACGTGATGGGTTTGGATTTGCCGGCTGAAGATGTCACGGCGCTTGCGGCCGGTACGGAAGGTTGGATCGCCGCGTTGCAACTGGCGGCACTCTCGATGCGGAAGCGTTCTGACGTCTCCGGTTTCGTGGACGCCTTTAAGGGCAGCCACCGCCACGTCCTCGACTACCTGACCGAAGAAGTCCTCGAACGACAGCCCGCACGGGTGCAAACCTTCTTGCTGGAAACCTCCATACTCGACCGCCTGACCGCCAAACTGTGCGAAGAGGTTACCGGTGGAGACGACGGCCAAGCGTTGCTGGAAAGACTTGAGCATGCCAACCTGTTCACCATCCCGCTGGACGACGAACGTCTTTGGTATCGTTACCATCACCTCTTCGCCGACATGCTGCGCCACCGCCTGCACCAGGGATCGCCCGAGCGAGTGACCTGCCTGCACCGCCGCGCGGCCGGGTGGTACGAGCGCCAGCGGTTGGTGGACGACGCGATCGAGCATGCCCTGGCCGCCGAAGACAACGCGTGGGCGGCGCAACTGGTCGAGCAGAACACCGAAAAGACCGTGATGCGCAGCGAGGGGGCCACGCTGCTGCGGTGGCTGGAAGCGCTGCCCGAGGAGCTGGTGCGCTCACGACCGCGGTTATCTATCGCTCACGCCATCGCCTCCCTATTCGGGGGCCGGCTGGAGGACATCGAACCTCTCCTGCGGAATGCAGAGCGCGCGCTCGGTGGCTTGTCCGACGCGTCGGGGTCGAGCTCGGCAGATGACGGAACAGGAGGGTGGCTGGCGGATATCCCGAGCTGCCTGGCGATCATCCGCGGCGATCTTGCCCGCATGCGGGGAGAGGTGCCACCAGCCATCGAGTTCTCGCGCCAGGCGCTTGCCCGCCTACCCGCAGGTACGAGCTATCTGCGTTCCAAGGCGACCTGGAACCTGGGCGTCGCCAGCTGGCTGGGTGGGGATCTGGCGACGGCCGATGAGGCTTTCGCCGAGCTCATCGCCGCCAACCGCGCGTCCGGCAACACCTACCTGCCCGTACTCGCCTCCTCCGGTCTGGGCCTGTTACGAACGATCCAGGGCCGTCTTCACGAGGCGGCCGAGGCTTATCGAGGGGCAGTGCGACTCGGAGGCGGGAAAGGCAAGGTGTCGTTGCCGGTTGCGGGGTGGGCCTACCTGGGACTGGGAGATCTGCTACGCGAATGGAACGACCAGGATGCCGCGATGCGTCATCTCGAAGAAGGCATCGAACTCGGCAAACGGGTCGGACAGGCGGGTCCTGTGGCCACCGGCTACACGATCCTGGCGCGGGTGCTGCAGACACGCGGGAACACGAGCGGCGCCCTGGACGCCATCGAGAAGGCGCGGCAAGCCGCGCCGGACCCCGGCGTACATCAGCTGTTCGGCGCTCTGGCCCCGCACTGGGCGAGGGTATGGCTAGAGCAGGGAGACGTATCGGCGGCAGCGCGCTGGGCTCGGGAGAGCGGGCTGAGCATCAACGACGATCCTGGGTTTGTACGGGAGCCCGAGCATATCGTCCTGGCGCGAGTGCTCATCGCCCGGGGTGAGCACGACAAGGCGCTGCAGTTGCTGGGGCGCCTGCTCCTCGCGGCGCAGGCAGGGGGCAGAACGGGGAGGATGATCGAGATCCTGGTGCTCCAGGCGTTGGCCCGCCTGGCGGAGGGCCACACGTCCCTGGCGATGAGCACCCTGGCACGGGCGTTGCCGCTCGCCGAGCCCGAAGGGTACATCCGCGTCTTCGCCGACGAGGGCGCTCCGATGGCGGGGTTGCTGCGTCACGCCTCGGTGGGCGGCGCCTCGCCAGGATATGCTGGCGAGTTGCTCGCGGCCTGCGAACAAGCCACGAGAGACCGCGCACCGCGCACCAGATCCGCCGTTGGTGAAGGCCCCCAGCCGCTCTCCGAACCCTTGAGCGAGCGCGAGCTGGAGGTGCTGCGGCTCATCGCCTTAGGCCAATCCAATCGGGAGATCGCCAGAGAACTGTACGTCTCCCTGGGTACCATCAAGACCCACATCAACAACACATACCGTAAGCTCGGTGTGCACAGCCGGGTCCGGGCGGTGGCCCGGGCCAGAGACCTGAAACTGATCTAGGCCCCAGGCGGGGGTTTCGTGCCCGTCCGGGGCCACCCCTCGGGTGTCTTCTCGCCAGCAAATCCACCCCCTGATCCACCCTCTGGCCGATGCGCTCTACCCCCCTTGCCGCGTACGCTAGATCGCATGCAGATGAAGATCGTCTGAAGGAGAAACCGATGTTGGACTGGAACGAATATTTTTGGAAAGAACGTCGCAAGGAACTGATGCGCGAGGCGGAAACCCGGTACCTCGCACGACGACCCTTTTCGGGCCGCCTGGGAAGACGCTCCGAGTTACGCATCCGGCGTGCAAGGGATGGTAGAGGGTTATGCGGTCGGCTGCGTCAGTTACATGCTAGTCCAGGGTCTTGAAGGAAGGGGGAAGCATTAGCGTTCAAACAGAATCGCAGCGGGCGCGTACCCGGTTACGGGTCCGGCTGCTGATCGTGGGAATTAGCGTAACCGTTTTCGGGTTCTTGCACCACGTGGACCACGTCGTCCGGGGCAACCACTCGGGCTGGCCGTTCCAGGAGGCGATCACCCCGTTCACCTTCAGCCTGCTGATCTACGCTTTGCTGTTGCCGGGAATCTACATGAACCTGAGGGGTCGGATGGCGGCGGGGTGGTGGCTGTTCACCGCCGTGGTGGCGCTGGCGCTGGTGTTCTCTGTCCACTTCGTGGGTCAAGACAGGGAAGCCCCGATCCGCGACATCTACGCCGTCTACGGTAGCCCGGTGTCTGGCCTGATCGCGCTCGTCGTCTTGGCGGGGTTGCTGACCAGCCTGGTGGTGCTGGCCATCACGGCTCTCCGGGCGCTCCGAGCAGGGTCTCTAGTCCGAGGAGGTACCAACGATGGTTAAGTCCGCGCGTTTGGTTAACCTGATCCTGGCCGGCATGCTCACCGGCAACGAGTTTGGTGGTTGGGTGGCCGTCCACCCGGCGCTCGGAAGCCTGCCAGCATCGGAGCACATAAGGGCCGAGCAGGCAGTCTACCGCCGCTATGGGAAGATAATGCCGTTCTTCATGACCTCCACGATCGTCTCGGCCATACCGGTCCTGTCCCTTACCGGAGACCGTAAGTCTTCCGCGTTTCGCTTCACCCTCTCCGGGACCAGTTGTTTCGTCGCGATGCTTCTAATAACCCTCGCGGGCAACGTGCCCATCAACAGGCGCCTGCTCGATCTGCCGCCGCAGGAGGCATCTTACAGAGAGTTTCTGGAGCTGAGGAAGCGCTGGGATCGGCTCCACACCCTCCGCAACCTCCTGAACATAGCGGGACTGAGCTTCTCGTGTCTGGGAGCGTTGTCTCAGGCCGGACCCGGAGACGCCGCGTGAGTGTTTGCTGTTGTGCCGGATCTCCTGGCGTCGGCGGCCGGAAGGGTAGACGTCCATGAGTTCGGAAACGGTTCTCGTCGTCGGCGGCACGGGGGAGCTCGGCCGGCCGGTCGCCCGGCAATTGCTGGCTGACGGGTACGTCGTGCGGCTGCTGACGCGCAACGCCAGACGAGCTCGCGCCCTGATGGGTCCCGAGTTCGAGTACTTCGCCGGAGATATTGGCGACTCCGCTGCTATCGAACAAGCGCTGCACGGCTGCGCGGACGTTCACATCAGCCTGCGCGGTGGCTCATCTGGCCCCGAAGAGCTAGATCGTGTCGAGCACCGAGGAACGGCGCGCGTCGCCGAACTGGCGGCCCGGCAGGGTGTCTCGCGGTTGACCTACCTCTCGGGGATGCTCGTATCCGAAGACGCGGAGATTCCCGGGGATCGGGCCAAGTTCCGCGCGGAGCGGGCGATCCAACGAAGCGGCGTACCATACACGATCTTCAAACCCACCTACTTCATGGAGACGTTGCCGAGGCACGTCCAGGGCAAGCTGGCCATCGTACTGGGCCGCCAACCCCACCCACTGCACATGGTCGCCGCGAACGACTTCGCGCGGATGGTGTCCGGGGCGTTCCGGACGCCCGAGGCCGCGAACCGGAGCTTCTTCGTGCACGGGCCGGAGGCGATCACGATCCCGGATGCGTTGCGCCTGTACTGTTCACTGGTGGAGCCCGGCAAACGGGTCGTGTCGATGCCCCTGTGGTTCATGCGGGTCGTAGACACGCTCTTCATGCGCAGACGGCTCCGGGGCACGCTCCAGCTAATGAGGGCGATGCAACGGGTCGGTGAGCGCGGCGATTCGTCCGCGGCAGACGTTGTGCTTGGAGCACCGACGACAACTTTGCGTCAGTGGTGCGGGCAACGTGCCCTGTAGTCACGAGCAATGCGGCCGTGCCTCGACGAAAGAGCGTGGAGTTTGACTTTACCAGATACCTAAACGTCGAGGAACCAGACCGTCGTACCCAGGTAGGGATGGCCGTCTTCCATAAACCTCCAACTTCAGACCACCTCCGACGACATGCTTGGGGAGGTGATCTTCAGGTACAAGACTCCGGTGCTTCGATAGCTTCCTTCTCGATAGCTTCCTTCTATGTGGGATGCCAGGCATGCTTTCTTTGCGCACAGTCGGATGGTGCCCAGGGTTATAGCTGCTGTACGTCCTGCACTCAAGCGAACATGTCCGAGGTCACCTCTACCCCGTCGGCGAAATGGTCCTGGATGTACTTCTCGCCCTCGTCGCAGAAGAGCGTGACGACGGTTTTCAGATCGGGATGGGTCTCGCGGATTTTGCGGGCGGCTATAAGGTTGGCCCCGCTGCTCGGTCCGACGAACAGGCCGTGGCGCTTCGCCAGGTGGCGCATGGTCTCGACGGCCTCTTCGGACGAGACGCTTAAAGTGTCGTCCACGAGCTTCTTGTGGCGGCTGAAGATGCCCGGGACGAAGCCGTCGGCTATACCCTCGATCAGGTGTTCCCCCACCTCGCCGCACAGAATGGTGCATGATTCGTCCGGCTCCATCGCGAACAGCCGCACGTCCGGGTTGACCTCCCGGAAAGCCTGCCCGACGCCAACGAGCGTCCCTCCGGTTCCGACGCCCATGACAAGAGCATCCGGGATAGCATCCTCGGGGAGCTGGGAGAGGATCTCCGGTCCCAGCCAGATCCGGTTCTCTTCCACGTTCCACTCCGACTCGAACTGCGCCGGACAGAAGTAGCCGTCCTGCCCGCCGAGCTCTTTCGCCTTCGCCAGCGCCTCGTCCACGTGGAAGTGTCCCACCTGCAAGACCTCGGCCCCGAAGGCGCGGCTGATGGCGACCCGCTCGCCGCTCAGCCCCTCCGGCATCACGACGAGCATCCGGTATCCCTTCACCGCAGCGACCATGGAGAGAGCGTTGCCGGTGTTGCCGCTCGTCGCCTCGACAATTGTGTCGCCGGGCTTGAGAAGTCCCTCGTCCTCGGCCCGCTCGACCATGTACTTCGCTATGCGGGCCTTGACCGATCCCGAGGGGTTCAGGTACTCCAGCTTGCAGTAGACGCCTTCGATCTCCAGCAGCGGCGTGTCCCCGATCGCGTCCAGGACGCTACCGGAAAGTCCACGATTACGGGGTTCGTGATCCAACATTTCGACCTCCTTACTCCGGCGTAACGTATGCCCCGGAGAGGCCGCCGTCTACCAGGAAGGTGGATGCATTGACGTAGGAGGATTCGTCAGAGGCCAGAAAGAGGGCGGCGTTGGCAATCTCGACAGCCTCCGCGAACCGGCCCATCGGCAAGTGTACGAGCCTTCGCTGTGCCTTCTCTGGGTCTTTGGCGAACAGCTCTTGCAGGAGCGGCGTGTTCACCGGGCCGGGGCATAGCGCGTTGACGCGTATTCCCTGCCGGGCAAACTGCACCCCGAGCTCGCGGCTCATCGCGAGGACGCCGCCTTTGGAGGCGGTGTATGAGACCTGGCTGGTGGCTGCGCCCATCACAGCGACGAACGATGCGGTGTTTATGACCGATCCGCCGCCGCGCTTCAGCAGGTGCGGGATGCCGTATTTGCAACACAGGTAGACGCTCTTGAGGTTCACGTTCTGGACCCGGTCCCAAGCTTCCATCTCCGTTTCGAGGATGGAGTCGTCGTCAGGCGGGGAGATGCCGGCGTTGTTGAAGAGCACGTCTACGCCGCCGAACGCTTCCGCCGCCTCCCGGTACATCTGCTGAACGTCTTCCGGGTCTGTGACATCCGCGTGAACATAGAGGCCTTCTATCTCGGTTGCGGCTTCCCTGCCCGGCTCGTCGGCGAGGTCCACGATACAGACCTTCGCGCCTTCCTCAGCGAAGCGTTTCGCTGCTTCACGCCCGATGCCGCTGGCGGCGCCGGTTATGGCTGCGACCTTTCCTTCTAGGCGTCCTGGCATGTCAGCCCTCCGTGGAGATGTATACGTTCTTGACCTCGGTGTACGCGTCGAGGGCGTGCGGACCCAGCTCGCGGCCGACGCCAGACTGTTTGAAGCCACCGAAGGGTGCCGCGACGCGGACGGAGGTGTTGGAGTTGATGGAAAGGACGCCGGTCTCGATGCGCCGGGCCACACGCAGCGCCTTCGCGCCGTTCTCTGTCCAGATGGAGCCGGAGAGGCCGTAGACCGTATCGTTGGCCTGCCGGATGGCGTCCTCCTCGTCATCGAACGGTATGACGGCGACAACGGGGCCGAAGATCTCCTCCCTCGCGGCCCGGTCGTCGTTGCTGACCGGGGCCAGTACCGTGGGTGGATACCAGAACCCGTTCCCTTCGGGAGCTTCGCCCCGGATCGCCACGGGCGCCTCGTCCGGGACGTAGGCGGCAACCTTCTCGCGGTGGTCCGCTGAGATGAGGGGCCCCATCTCGGTCGCCTCGTCGAACGGGTTCCCGACTTTCACCCCGGTGACGGCCGGCTCCATGAGAGAGAGGAACTCGTCGAAGACGCTCCGCTGGACGAGGATGCGCGAGCGGGCGCAGCAATCCTGCCCGGCGTTGCCGAAGACGGCGACTGGCGCAGATGCGGCGGCCTTTTCGAGGTCGGCGTCGGCGAAGACCACGTTGGCGGACTTGCCGCCGAGTTCCAGGGTGACGCGCTTGATTGTATCGGCGGCGCCGGCCATGATCCCACGCCCAACCGCCGTCGAGCCCGTGAAGGCGACCTTCGCCACGTCCGGGTGCTCGACGATCCGGCGCCCGACCTCGCTCCCCGGTCCCACGCACACGTTCACGACACCCTCAGGGATGCCGGCTTCCAGCGCGATGCGCTCGAACTCCAGCGCCGTCAGCGGGGTAAGTTCGGCTGGCTTGAGAACGAGGGTGTTGCCTGCGGCGAGGGCCGGGGCCATCTTCCAGCTCGCGATGGTGAGCGGGAAGTTCCACGGTACGATCAGGCCTACCACCCCGAGCGGCTCGCGGAACGTCACGTCCACGCCGCCGGAGACGGGGATGGTGTCGCCGAGCAGGCGCTCCGGCATCCCGGCGTAGTAGTGGAAGGTCTCGGCGACCATCCCCATCTCACCGCGCGAATCCCCGATGGGCTTGCCCGTGTTCCTCGACTCCAGCCGCGCCAGGTTCTCCCTTTCGTCCTCCAGAGCATCGGCGAGGCGGCGCAGCAGCCGCGAGCGGTCGGCGGGCTCTACGGCCCTCCACTTCGGGAACGCTTCTTTCGCGCGGACGATGGCAACGTCCGCATCCTCCGCGGTGGCCGGTTCGATCCGCTCTAATACCTCGCCGGTGGCTGGGTTCAACACCTCGAGCAATCTAGGAAACCTCCGAAATCAGGGTCTCTATGATACGGCTTTTCTCGTCTTCTTCGGGATGCCAGAGTACGCCGAGCACGAACGGGCACAAAGAGTCTTCTATGGCCTCGACCGCACCATCTTCGGACCACCCGGTCGCGGTGAGACCGTCGCCGATCTCGCGCACCCCCTGATGGTGATGTGACTTGACCAGCGTGCGTTCGGAGCCCACGGCCCGGGCTGCGATGGATTCCGGCTCCAGATCCACCTCGTGGTCGGCGAAGGTGCCGGGTGTATGGCGATGTTGCTCATGACCGACCACGTCCGGGAGGTGCTGCTCGATGCCGCCACCGTAGGCTACGTTCAGAACCTGCATCCCGCGGCAGATGCCGAGGACAGGCATCCTTCGTCTGGTGGCGGCGTGGATCAAGGCTAGCTCGTAGGCGTCCCGCTCCTTCTGTACAGGCCCGGCCAGCGGGTGCAGCTCCTGCCCGTAGAGAGTGGGGTCGATGTCTCCGGCCCCACCGGTGACGATCAGGGCGTCCAGGAGATCCAGGACCCCGTCTGGATCTCTTGTGTCCTCCGGGTCCGGGGCAAGAAGTATCGGCCTTCCCCCGGCGCGCTGCACGGCCCGCACGTAGCTCGCCGGGCTGATGACGGCCGGCATCTCCTTCCAGGCGCCGTAGCTCACGGTCTCCGTCGCCGCGGTGACGCCGATGTTCGGCCGCTTGCCGGGGCGGGTCACAGGCGCTCGAAGGTGCGGTAACGTTCCCAGTCGGTGACGGCGGCCTCGAAGGCTTCTATCTCGACCCGTGCCGCGTTCAGGTAGTGTTCGACGACTTCGGTTCCAAACGCGGCACGAGCCGCTTCGCTTTCGGCGAACAGCCCCCGCGCGGCCCCGAGGCTCGTGGGCACGTGGGGTTTGTCCGATTCGTAGGCGTTCCCGTCGAGTTCGTCCTCGAGGGTAAGCTCATTCTCGATACCGTGCAGTCCGGCGGAGATCATGGCGGCGATAGCCAGATACGGGTTCACGTCCCCGCCGGCGAGGCGGTTCTCTACCCTGAGCGACGGCCCGTGGCCGACGACGCGCAGGGAGCAGGTGCGGTTGTCCCGGCCCCAGGCTATGGCCGTCGGGGCGAAAGAGCCCTTCGCGTACCGCTTGTACGAGTTGATGTTCGGGGCGAAGAGCATCGTGAACTCGCGCAGGCAGGCGAGCTGACCGGCCAGGAAGTGCTCGAACGTTTCCGAAAAACCGTGATCGTCGGCGAAGACCGCGTTCCCATCCTCGCCGCGCAGAGAGAGGTGAATGTGGCAGGAGTTGCCCTCGCGGTCGTCGAATTTGGGCATGAAGGAGATGGCGCAGCCTTCCTGGGCGGCGATCTCCTTGGCGCCGTTCTTGTAGATGGAGTGTCCGTCGGCGGTGGCGAGCGCCCGGTCGAAGCGGAAGTTGATCTCGTGCTGCCCGAAGTTGCACTCGCCCTTCGCGTCCTCCACGGCGAGTCCCGCGTCCGACATAGAGTTTCTTATGCGCCTCAAGAGCGGCTCGACGCGGGCCGTGCCGAGCAGCGAGTAGTCCACGTTGTAGTAGTTGGCGGGTTCGAGATCCTTATATCCCTTGCGCCACGCCTCCTCGTAGGAGTCGCGGAACACGAGGAACTCCAGCTCCGTGCCAACGAAGGCTTCCAGGCCACGCTCCGAGAGGCGCTCTAGCTGGCGCTTGAGAACCTGCCGAGGCGAGGCGATGACAGGGGAGCCGTCTTCCCAGACGAGATCGCACGTCACCATAGCCGTCCCCTCCTGCCAGGGAACGCGGCGCAGGGTATCCATGTCCGGCTTGAAGACGAAGTCGCCGTAGCCGCGCTCCCAGGATGACATCGCGTATCCCTCGACGGTGTTCATCTCCACGTCAACGGCGAGCAGGTAGTTACAGCCTTCGGCGTCGTGCTCGACGACTTCTTCCAGGAAGTGCGTGGCGGTGAGGCGCTTGCCCTGCAGGCGGCCCTGCATATCCGTCATCGCGATGAGGACGGTGTCTATCTCCCCCGCGTCCACGGCGGCGCGGAGCGCGTCGAGGTCCAGGCGTCCCTTTTCCTGTGTCTCCATCGTGGTTCCCTTCTAGCTTCCGGCCAGTTCGGATTCGGCCTTCTCCAGCGTGGCGAACTCCTCTTCGGGCGCCCGGGACACGAGGTGGTGACGGCTGTAGATTCCGAAGTAGGCGATGAAGAGCAGATACACGCCGAGCATGATGCCCGCCGCAAGCGGATCCACGATGAAGGTCGCCACCACGGCCGCAACCGCCAGCACCAGCGCCACCCCTGAGGTTACTACGCCACCAGGCGTTCGGTAAGGACGCTCCAGGTCGGGTTCCCGGACGCGCAGCACGACGTGCGCGAGCATCATTAGGACGTAGGAGACCGCCGCGCCGAACACGGCTATGTTGACCAGCGTCGCGCCGGCCCCCGTGCACGAAAGGATGAACCCGACGACGCCGGGAACCACCAGCGCCACCCACGGAATCCTGTTGGCGGTAGTGAGGGAGAGCACCCGGGGCAGGTATCCTGCCCGGCTGAGGGCGAAGGTCTGGCGCGAGTAGGCATAGATGGTGGAGAAGAAGCTGGCGATCAGACCCGCTAGCCCAACGACGTTGATAAAAGCGCTGAACAGGTTGGTGCCGCCGTAGGCCGCCTGGGATTTGATCGCGTCTACCAGCGGAGCGTCGGAGGCTTGTATCGCCGCTGAACCTCCGCCGCCCGGCCCGAACACCAGGATCACGCCAGCCAGAACCAGGAGCATCAGCATCGCGGCTATGAAGCCTTTGGGC
>JACCTS010000389.1 GCA_013812245.1 Rubrobacter sp. | reverse complement strand
TGACGTAGTAACCCCGCCAGAACACGGCCGCCAGGAAGCCGCTGAACTTCACCCCGAGCGCGTCGTTGACGGCGAACTGGCTGCCGAGGTCTATGAGCTGTCCACGAGATTTGTATTTGAACGGTTTGGGCGAACCGCCGTCTACGCGGGCGATCAGGTTGTGCGCCAGCGCGACGCCCTCCTTGACGGCGGCCTGGGCGTTCGGGGGGACGAAGCCGCCCTGACCATCCGGGATGGTGGCGTTGTCGCCTATCGCCCAGACGTTGTCGTATCCTTCGAGCCGGAAGTACTCGTCCACCTTCGCCCCCCTGGTCTTCTCGACCAGCGGGATTCCGAGGTCCACCAGCTTGGAGTTGGGCCGCGTGCCGGCGGTCCAGATCACGTTCTCCGAAGAGATCCGATTACCATCCTTGAAAGTGACGCAGTTGTCGGTGACCTCCTCGGCGAGGGCGTTGTTCATCACCTCGATGTCGCGGGCGGCGAGCTGGCCGCGGGCGACCCTCCGGAGGCCCGGGTCGAGCTCCGGCAGGATGTTCGGCAGCGCATCCACGAGGAATACCCTGAAGCGGTTGGCGTTTATGCTCGGGTACTCTGGCCCTAGGACCTCGTGGATGAGGACATGAAGCTGGGCGGCGGTCTCTACGCCGGTCGCCCCGGCCCCTATCACCACGAAGGTAAGCTTCGACTCCGGGACTTCGCCGCCTTCGAGGGTCGCCTCCTCGAAACGCTCGATGACCCGGTCCCGGATCTTCACCGCGTCCGTGATGCCCCTCATGGGGATGGCGTACTCCTCGACTCCCGGTATGCCGAAGAAGGAAGGCTGGGCGCCCAGGGCGAGGACCAGCTCATCGTAGGGGAACTCGTGGCCGTCAGCCCTGACGACCTTGTTCTCGAAGTCCACGCTCTCGACCTCCGCCCGCCGGAAGCTGGCGCCGAGGTGAATCAGGGTGCGCCTGAGCGGCTGGGCGATGTTCCTGGCGCCCACGTCGCTGGACACGACGCCAGGCACCATCGGCCAGAAGGTGAGGTAGTTGTCCCTGGCGATGAGCATGACGCCTACGTCGTCGCGGCCGCGGGTCTTCTCGCAGATGTTCTTGGCGGCGTTGTAGCCGGCGAAGCCGCCACCTAGGATCAGGACGCGGTGCTCGAAATCCTGATAGCGCGGCTTCTCCCACGACGCGTACCGGGGTTCGGAGCCCAGGGCCCACCTCAACCCGCCCGCCGCCAGAACCGCACCACCAAGCACTAGACCCGCCCTCTTCCACGCCTTGCCCATGAAAATCCTCCCGATACTGGTCCGTCACGGCCCACGGCGCCCGAACCCCGCGGAGACCTCACGATCACGAGGAGGATTGTACCCAACAAAGCAACGTGCCCAACTTCGCCGGACGGAGATGGCTAGATCGCGCCAACGGCTACCGTGACCGTGCGACGGCGCGGACCGTCGAACTCCGCCAGGAACACACCCTGCCAGCGCCCGAGCGTGATCTCTCCTCCCCGCACCAGCAACGTCTGCGATTGCCCGAAGAAGCTCGTCAGGAAGTGCGAGTCGCTGTTGCCCTCGGCATGCTCGAAGCGCACGTCCAGCGCATCCAGAAACGCCCGGCACGCGGCAGCCAGATCTCGCGGCACGTCCCGGTCGTAGTCCTCGTTCACCGTCACGGCGGCGGTCGTGTGCGTCGAAGAGATAACGCACAGTCCCTCCTCCACCCCCGCTTCGCGCACCGCGCGCTTTACCTCGTTCGTGATGGAGACGAGCTGGTAACTTTCGCTCGTTTCTACGGGTATTTCCGAGATCTTCATTCAACGCTCCTTCCAGTAATCATGGCTGGCCCGGCAGCCGGGAAACCGCTAGATCCCGAGCGCGTCCGGCAAGTCCGCGATGCTACCGATGACGAGATCCGCCTCCCCATTCTTCGTTTCCGGGCGGTACTTTCCAGTCTGCACCTGGAAGGCTCTCAGCCCGGCTGCCAAGCCACCGTCCACGTCGGACTCCGGGTCGTCGCCGACCATCGCGGCTTCGCCGGGCTCCAGGTCCATCTCCCGCAGGGCAAGCTCGAAGAAGCTCCGCTCGGGCTTGCCCACGACCGTCGCGCTCTTGCCGCTCGCGTACTCCAGGGCGGCGACGAAGGGGCCCGCGTCGAGCGAGAGCCTGTCCTCTGTCCGCCAGTAACGGTTCTTCTGCAACGCCAGCAGGTCCGCGCCGTCCATCAGGTGGCGGAACGCGGCGTTCATCTTCGCGTAGTCGAAGTCCTCTCCTATGTCTCCGACCAGCACGTAGTCCGGCGCCTCGTCCGTGAGCACTACATCGCCAAGGTCTTCCAGAAGCGACCCGTCTACCAGTGGGAAGCAGGAGCGATCCCGAAGCAGGGCCGCCGCCGTCCTGGCTGGGGTGAAGATCTCCGCCTGGTCAACGTCGAAGCCGAGAGACAAGAGATGCGCGTGTACCGCCCTGCGAGGC
>JACCTS010000388.1 GCA_013812245.1 Rubrobacter sp. | reverse complement strand
CTCTTCCCGCGACCCGAATTCCGTCTCAGGTTTCTACGGTCGCCGACAGCCCGTGGATTCATCACAGGGAGAGCGGACCTGAAAATCCGAAGGGCGTTCACGGGATAGTCCAGGCATTTTCCGCCTGGCTACCGCAGCCCTGGGAGCGCGAGGGGGGACGCTGATCGTATGATCGGGACCACCTGTCACTCCAAGGGCTGTTCAGCGATGAAGCCCGGCAACAGGGTAGGTAGATGGCACGCATGACGCGGCCCTGCAACGCTAGCGGCAGGCGGATTTACTGGGCCGTGAGCCGCACGAACCCTACGTTGAGCAACACCTCCGGGCAACGCTGAACGCGACTCGTTCGTGGCAGCGTGGCCACCAGTCTGACGGCAGCGCTGCCCCTGCTCCCCAAACTACCGTAATCCTCACGCGGTGGATCTGCAACAGCGTGGCACCGAAGAGAGGCTACTTCAGCAGCGATTCGGCAACGAGGCCTTGCGGCTCGCGCCGGACGCCGCGCTGGCCGCAAGGTCAGTAGTAGATGGTTTGCCCTACGTACAGTACGTCCGGGTCGGCGATGGCGTTTGCGTTCGCCAGGTAGTTCACGGAGACCCCGAGGTCCGCGGCGACCCCGGACAACGTATCGCCGCGCTGAACCACGTAAGCGCCGTTGCCGCCACCGCCACCGGCGTCATAGGAGGTGCGATCCACGCGATAAGAACGATCTTTAGCGTGATCTCTTCCACCATAGCCTCTTCCTCCGTGACCGTAGGCTTTTCCTCCGTAGCCTCGTCCTCCGTGACCGTAGTTTCTTCCCCCGTTGCCTCTTCCACTGTAGCTGTAGTTTCTTCCATCGTAGCCACCTGCTCCGACCTGGCTGTACTCCACGTAGTCCACACCGGCTCTGGTGAGCCCGATGGCCTCCGCCGCGCCTTGAGACAGGTCAAGATCCCGTCCCCCCCCATAAGGACCGCGGTCGTTGACCGTAACGGTCACGGACCGCCCACCGTAGCGAACCGCCAGCTCCGTGCCCAGCGGCAGGCTCTTGTGGGCGGCGGTGTAACCATACGGGTCGAAAGGCTCGCCGCTCGCGGTCGGGCTGCCCGCGAGCTCCTGCCCGTACCAGGAAGCCAGTCCCGTCTTCGCCTCAGCACGCCCCGCGCCGAAGGCCAGCGACGCAACCGCCACCAGCAGAAAAATCCAGATGAATCGTGCAAACTCATGCCTGACCAGCACGCATACCCCCTCCGTGTGCGTTCACCTCAAGCTGATTGTCAAAGTTAAACGACGGCAAGTATGGCGGCCTGAACCAGCAATTCAAGGCTATTTTCGCGATTATCATGGCCGTGGACACGGTGATAGAGTCCCTCCTTCCACGCTGGCCAGACGCTATCGCGGCGGCGTCGCGAAAACCCCGGCAAAGAGCCGATTATCGATTCCGATTTCATGGCGCAAGAAGGTGAAAAAGATATGCTAGGATATGGGCGCTCGGAAAAACTTCGAAAATATCTCCGTGATAAGCGAGGGGGCTTGGGTTACACGGTTGACGAGGTGAGTGAGCGGCTGGGGGTACCCCGCCCGACCCTGTACCGTTACTTGAGGGAATATGCGGTGCCGTATTCGCGGCGGGCGGGCCGTATCCAGATTCCAGAAGAATCGGTGGAGAAGATCCGGCGCGTCCGCAGGCTGCACGACGAGGGACTGGGCACCGACGCGGTTCGCAGGAGGCTCAGAGAAGGCGAAGGTCCGGACGCGGATTGGCTGGCCGAGCGGATGGACCGCCTCTCGGAGACGGTCGAGAGCCTGCAGCGGAACCCCCGCATCTCGGAGGCTCCCTCCCACGCCCTCAACACCGTGCTGGCCCGTCAGAGCCTGATGCTGTCGGCCGTGTTCAACATGACGGAGATGCTGGAGGAACTTCTGGTGGCGAGCGGCGTACCCCGCCGCACATCGTCCATAGACTACCCGGATGCGGAGGCCGCCGTCGGGGTCGCTGGCGGCGGAACGTCCCCGATGCAGACTACGGTACTGGAGCGATCCCCGGAGCCCGAGGTGGTAGATCCCCCTTCCCCAACCGAGCCTATCGAGGCTTACGCCCCGCCCCCCAACCGGACACGCTTCGGAACCCTCGCCCGCCGCCGCCGCGCCACGCTCGCCACCCTGATCGTCTTCTGCGCGGCCGGGATCCTGGTATTTCTCGCGCTGGCCCTTAACGCCCTGTAAAGTCGGTCTCGGATACATCCCAAACGACTGGGGCATATCTACGGTTCACCTTCTAACCATCCGCGAAACGTACTTCGACCGTCCTGGCCTCGCTCTCGACGAAACGCGCGAGTCGTTC
>JACCTS010000387.1 GCA_013812245.1 Rubrobacter sp. | reverse complement strand
GGTAGTATCGGAGCCTTATGTACGCTGGGCTACGCACCTCCGATACTCTACATAAGAAGCCTGCTGCATAGGGCCGGGGCTGTGCGGAACTTCCGAGGAGCCTGTACAGGCGAAGTTCGCAGAATTTCCCTTCTAGGCACTTCGGTGAATAAGCCTGCCCATACCCCTTAGCACCCGCTTGCCAGCGCTTGTAGCCGCAAAAATCATCCTTTTGAGGGATGTGCCGATCCGCACAATTCTCTACGCTGTCCTTGTGGTCGGGGTATCCGACCGCCGTACGTACACAAGGAGCTTGTGCCCATGAGCCGGCCGCTTGTCGCCCTAGCCTCCAGACACCTCATAGCCGTGTTGGGGACCTTCCTGCTCGGGTGCGCCGTTCTTCTTCTAATGGTTGGCTGTGCAGGGACGAGCTCGGAATCCTCCAAGAAGGAGCAGGGGCACACCGAAGCCACCACCACCGAGCAAGGACGCTCACCCCAAGCAAAAGCGTCCGAAGAAGATGCCCGATGCGAGGGGACACGTAAGATCAAGTGGAGCGGAGGATGGGGACATTGGGGGGTCTACACCACGAATGACCTACCTGGCTGCCCCAAGGGCGGCCTGCTCGAAGGCACCGACGGACCAGACACCATGAACAGTAGGGATGGCGCTGACAAGATACGAGGCCTTGGCGGTAAAGACGAGCTCTGGGGAGGAGACGGCAACGACGTCATCTACGGCGGGCCGGGCAACGACACCCTAGAGGGCGACATGGTTCACGAAAAGAACGCTGACGTCATCTACGGGGGCGACGGCGATGATGGTATTTCGGGAGGCGAGGGCGCGGACGTCATCTACGGTGGGGATGGCAACGATTCCCTCGGGGAAGGTGGCGCAGGCAAGGACGTCTATCCAGACAAGTTCTATTGTGGCAAAGGCAAGGACGAAATATATAGCGCTGGGAAGAACGACTACGTGTCGAGTAGCTGCGAGAAGAAGATCAAACCCCTTAAGCCGGTTCAATAATCTAGCACATAGGTGAATAGCCCATTCCCCCGCCCCGATGGTCCTAACCTGCGAGGGGCCACAACACGTCCTGTAGGTATTATCGGCATGGGACCGGCTATGCGAACTTCTTAGAACGCCGTAAAGCGGAAGTTCAACTTCGCAGAATTATCCTTCCGAGACTGTCCGAAAAGGTGCCTTGAGCGGGTGTCTCGGTAAAGTACCGAGCATGAGAAGAGCATACCAAACCGACCTTTCCGATGCCGAATGGGCTTACGTAGAGCCCCACCTCCCTGCCCCCAAAGCCCCAGGACGCCCCAGGCTGCACCCCTTGCGCGAGATCCTCGACGCCGTCTTCTACGTGCTAAAGAGCGGGTGCCAGTGGCGCTTGCTTCCCCACGACCTCCCTCCCTGGAAGACGGTCCACCATTACCTAAGGACTTGGCGTAAGGACGGCACCTGGGAGAGGATCCACGCCGCCTTGCGCGAGCGGCTGAGGGTCCGCCTGAAGCGAGATCCTCAGCCGAGTGCCGGCGTGGTGGATTCCCAGTCGGTCAAGAGCACCGGCGTGGGGGGCGATCAGCGTGGTTACGACGGGGGCAAAAAGGTAAAGGGCAGGAAGCGACATCTGCTGGTGGACACCGAAGGCTTCGTGCTCAAAGCCAGGGTCCACAGCGCGAAAGTGATGGATTACGAGGGGATCAAGACGCTCCTCGAAGGAGCCGACCAAGCATTCCCTCGCCTGTGCCACCTGTGGGTGGACGCCGGCTACCGCGGAGAGGACAAGGGGGCGGACTGGGTGGAGAAGACCCTGGGCTGGAGCGTGGATCTGGTGGAGCGTCCGAGAAAGCCTGCCCCCGAAGAGGTGCTGATGAGGTGGGCGAGGGAATGGGCCAGAGAAGGCGTAAGCGTAGATTGGCGGAGACTATTGCCGCCCAAAGGCTTTGTGGTGTTGCCGAGGAGGTGGGTGGTGGAGCGGACGATCGCTTGGATCGACCAAAACAGGAGGATGAGCAAGGATTACGAGCGGCTGGCCGCCACTAGCGAGGCGTTCATCTACGTGGCGATGAGTCGCCTGATGCTAAGGCGTTTGGCTCGCTCATGAGGCTTTTCGGACAGTCTC
>JACCTS010000384.1 GCA_013812245.1 Rubrobacter sp. | reverse complement strand
CGCATCCCGAAGAACTCCTCGAAGTGACGGTAACCGACACTCCGGGCGTCGTGGTTGCCCATCGCGTACACGACGTTGGGACACTCGATGCGGTCGAAGTAGCCTCTCGCCGCCTCGAACTCCCAGCGGTAGCCTTCCATGGTGAGGTCTCCGGCGACGGCCACGAGATCCGGCTTCATCGCGTTGGTTTCCTCGATGGTGGCCTCAAGGAGATCCTCTCTGAAAAGCCCCGAGCCCACGTGAACATCAGACATTTGTACGATCTTCATGCCCTATCCTCCTGTGTCGAAGATCGCCGGTATTCTAGCCCTCCGTCCGACGCTCCGTACGATCCAGGAACTCATGAGCCCGACGGAGTTGCGCCGCGACGGAGGCCGGAGACGTGGAACCATCCGACCGCTTGTTGGTGACGCTCCCTTCCGGCGTAAGGCGTTCACGGGGCAGCTCCGCTAGAGCCGGATGCGCCGCCGCCAGCTCCTCATCGGGGACCTCCTCCAGCGATATCCCGAGCTTTTCACAGCGCCGGACGAGACGGCCGACGGCGTGGTGCGCTTCTCGGAATGGCACCCCGCGCATCGCCAGAAAGTCCGCCAGCTCGGTCGCCAGGGCGAAGCCGCCTGCGGCGTCCGCCATCCGTCTCCCGTCGAAGCGGGCGGTGCGCAGCATCTCCGGTAGCACGGCGAGCATCGCCAGCACGGTGTCCACGGCGTCGAAGAGCGGCTCTTTGTCCTCCTGTAGGTCCTTCGAATAGCCGGAAGGAAGGCCTTTCAGGGTGATGAGCAGGGCGTTCAGGTCGCCGATGAGCCGTCCGGCCTTGCCGCGCATCAACTCGTAGGCGTCGGGGTTCTTCTTTTGCGGCATGATCGAGGAGCCCGAAGAGTAGGCGTCGTCGAGGACGGCGAACCCGAACTCGGAGGAGGTCCACAAGACCCACTCCTCCCCCATCCGGCTGAGATGTATACCGAGCACCGAGCACGCATACAACAGATCGAGGGCGAAGTCCCGGTCCGAGACTGCATCGAGTGAGTTGGCGAAAGGCTCCATCTCGAGGTCCGCCGCCGTGAACGCCGGGTCTACAGGGTGCGGCGTTCCGCCAAGCGCCGCCGCCCCGAGCGGCGACACGTTTGCAGCCGACCGGGCCGCCTCGAACCTTCGGAGGTCCCGGCGATACGCCTCGAAATGGGCGAGCAGGTGGTGGGAGAGCAGGATGGGCTGGGCCCGCTGCAGGTGCGTGTAGCCCGGCAGCACGAGATCTCGGTGCGCCTCGGCCACTTCCACGAGCGCCCGCATCGCCGCGAGGAGGCCGTCTCTAATCTCCTCGGCCGCGTCCCGGGCGAAGAGGTGCAGGTCGAGCGCGACTTGATCGTTGCGGCTGCGGCCCGTGTGCAGCTTGAGCGCCACGTCGCCGATCAGTTCCCTGAGCCGTCGCTCGACGGCGGTATGCACGTCCTCATCCGCGAGCGTCCACGAGAACCCCTTTGCCTCGAGCTCCGCGAGCACAGCTTCGAGGCCGCGTACAAGTTCCCGAGACTCCTCCGGCGTGACGATACCCGTTTCCCCGAGCATCCTGGCGTGGGCCATGGAGCCGCGGATGTCGTAGGGGGCGAGCCGAACGTCGAATGGTATGGAGGCGTTCAGGCGTTCGAAGGCTTCGGCCGGCGAAGATCCGAACCTGCCGCTCCAGAGATGCTCTCTTTCAGTCACGTACGGTCACGCCTGGCAGTTTAGCGAAAAGTGTGGGGCTTACCGATCCTGTCCCGATGACTGGGGCCGCACGCTTATACCCCGCCCAGGCGCAGACGCTCCCTGAGGTATTTCCTAACGGCGTTCTTGAGGGTCGAGAGGCCGAGGGTCGCGTGGCGGGTGCGGTTGCCGATAATATCGTGTCCGATCTCCTGGAGGAGAACGTCGTAGTCGAAGGCGAGAACCTCGTCCATGGTGAGATCCTCGCCGAGAACGCGCTCCAGGATCATGGACGTCGCCCCCATGCTGATGGTGTCGCCCTGTCCGGTCCACGAGAGACCCTCGATGCGGCCGTTGCCGTCGCCTCTGAGGTAGACGGTCACGGAGCCGCCGCACTCCGGGCTGCCGCCCGGCATCACCACTTGCGCGCCGTCGAGAACTCCCTTGTGGCGGGGGTTCCCGACGTGGTCCACGAGCCGCGCCACGCGGTCTTTTCGGTCCAAGCGGTTTTCTGTCCTACCGCTCGATAGGGGCGCGCACGAGGTTGCCCCACTCGGTCCAGGAGCCGTCATAGTTGCGCACGTTGTCGTAGCCGAGGAGGTAATTGAGCACGAACCAGGTGTGGCTGGAACGCTCCCCGATGCGGCAGTAGGCGATCACGTCGTCCCCCTGCCCGAGTCCCGCCTCGCCCTCGTAGATCTCGCGCAACTCGTCGGCGCTCTTGAAGGTGCCGTCCTCCCTGACGGCCCGCGCCCAGGGCACGTTGGCCGCGCCGGGGATGTGCCCGCCGCGCATGGCGCCCTCCTGCGGGTAGTCCGGCATGTGCAACAGCTCGCCAGAGTACTCGCCGGGGCTCCTGACGTCCACCATCGGTCCCCGCGCCTGGAGATGCCTGTCCACATCCTCCTTGAACGCCCGGATCTTCGCGTCGTCCCGCGTGGGCACCGGGTACTCGGCCCGAGCAAAGCTGGGAACGTCCTGGGTCATGGGCCGGTTCTCGGCCTCCCACTTCACGCGCCCGCCGTCCATCACCCGCACGTTATCGTGGCCGAAGAGCCGGAATACCCACAGAGCATACGTCGCCCACCAGTTGTTCTTGTCCCCGTAGAAGACGACGGTGGTGTCTGGTGTAATCCCCTTATCGGCCATCAGGCTGGCGAAGCGCTCGGGGTCGAGGTAGTCGCGCACCAGGGGGTCGTTGAGGTCCTCGACCCAATCTACCTTGACGGCGTTGGGGACGTGGCTGATATCGTAGAGCAACACGTCCTCGTCGGACTCCACGATGCGCACGTTCTCCGTGTCATTCAGGTGCTCCGCGACCCACCCGGTCGTCACCAGCGCCTCCGGGTGCGCGTAGCCCTTCTGCTGTATCTCCTGCTCCATGCGGACTCCTTTCGAAGCTTTCAGCAGCACAAGCGCCCATTCTAAACCATCTCCGATAAAATTTGTCGGGTTTGACGATCTCCGGTAGCCTGCGGGTATACTCCTGCCCATGACAAGACCAGAGGATTACACAGCTTACGGAACACTGGCCGGGAAGGCAGCCGCCGGACGCATCGAGAGGGACGAAGCGCGCGCCCTCGCACGGCTGGCGACCGCCGACCCGGCGCCGGCGATGCGGGCAGCGGCGGAGGTCCGGGACCAGGTCTTCGGGCCGCGAGTCTCGTACTCGCGCAAGGTCTTCATCCCGCTCACCAAGCTCTGCCGGGACAACTGCGGATATTGCACCTTCGCCCACCCGCCGAAGGAGGGTGAACGCGCATACCTGACGACGGAGGAGGTGCTGGAGATAGCGCGGGCCGGCGCGGAGGCCGGGTGCAAGGAGGCGCTCTTCACGCTCGGCGACAAGCCGGAGAAGCGCTACCCGGAGGCCCGGCGGGAGCTGCGAGCGTTGGGTTTCGAGAGCACTATCGAGTATTTGATCCACTGCTGCCGGCTCGTCCTGGATGAGACGAAACTACTGCCACACGCCAACCCCGGTGTGCTCTCCGAGGACGAGGTACGCGCCTTGAGAGAGGTCACGGTCTCGCAGGGGATCATGCTGGAGCAGGCGTCCGAGAGGCTGTTGGGACGCGACCTGGCGCACTGGGCCTCGCCGGACAAGGTGCCCGAGAAGCGGCTCGCCACCATCGAGGCGGCGGGCTGGCACGCCGTGCCGTTCACGACGGGCATCCTCATCGGCATCGGAGAGACCGTCGAGGAACGAGTGGACACCATACTCGCCATCCGGGACGCGCACGAGGAGCACGGCCAGATCCAGGAGTGCATCGTCCAGAACTTCCGGGCCAAGCCTGGCACCCGGATGGCGCTCGCGCCCGAGCCCTCCGAAGACGAGATGCTCGCCACCATCGCCCTCGCCCGGCTGCTCCTGCCGCCGGACATTACGGTGCAGGCGCCCCCAAACCTGGCGGAGACGGGAGAGAACGGCACTCCACCCTACGCCCGGTACGTGGACGCCGGCATAAACGACTGGGGCGGCGTCTCCCCCGTCACACCGGATCACGTGAACCCGGAGCGACCCTGGCCACACCTGGAGGAACTGGAGCGGGCCACGGAGGCGAAGGGATACCTGCTCCTCGAACGCCTGGCGATTCATCCCGCGTACGCGCTCGACGCGGAGCGGTGGGTGGACGAGGGCCTCCGTTCGCGGGTGTGGGCCGGCATGGACGCAGAGGGATTCGCGCGAGTCGAGGACTGGGCACCGGGTACGGAGGAAGACATCCCGGCGAGAACCGTCGCGGAAACCCAGGGTAAGCGTCCATCGAAAACG
>JACCTS010000380.1 GCA_013812245.1 Rubrobacter sp. | reverse complement strand
GGGGTGGCGGCGCGGGCGGTGATGCGCAGGCGCACCTTGCCCTGTCCGGCCAGCGGGGCGACCGTCGGGTCGGAGGCGTCGAGGAACTCCTGGACCTGCTCCGCGAGCGCGGACTCCCCGATGCCGGAGAACCACAGCGTCCGGGAGATGATCGAACCGTCGGACCGTTCCCGGACGAGCGGCTCTATCGTCTCCTCGAACATGCCCCGCATCTCCACCGGCACGCCGGGGAAGGTGGCGAAGAGCGTCCCCTCAACCTCCAGCAGCGCCCCCATCGCCGTGCCGCGCGGGTTGGGGATGAGCCGCGTACCCTCCGGGAAGAGTGCCTGCTTGTAGTTGGATGGCGTCGGCTTTCGCCCGAAGCGCCGGAACATCTCGTCCACGTGCCGTCGGGCCTCCGGGTACTCGACCATCTTCCGGCCCGCGACCTCGCCCAGGCATTCGTTGGTGATGTCGTCTGAGGTCGGGCCGAGGCCGCCGGTCGTGAGCACCAGGTCCGAGCGCGAGGTGGCCTCCCGCATGGCGGCGACGACGCGGGCCTTGTTGTCTCCGACGGTGGTGTGCCGGTAGAGGCTCACGCCGAGCATGGCGAGCCGCTGGCTGAGCCACGCCGAGTTGGTGTCCACCAGGTCCCCGAGCAGCATCTCGGTGCCTATTGCGACTATCTCCGCGCTTTTTATGTGACCATCTTCTCTCACCGGCGTAGTCTACAATCCCCCGGATGGCAAACCATGAAACAGACGACGCGATGATTCAGAGGGCTGACGCCTTCGCGAGAGCCCGGCTCTCCGACAAACGCTACGGCCACACGCAGCGGGTGGCCGAAACCGCGGAGCGCCTGGCCTCCCTGCACGGCCTCGACACGTATCGGACACGCCTGGCGGCTCTGCTTCATGATGCGGCGCGCGAAACCGGCGCGGAAGAGTTTCTGCGCATATCGGAGGAGTGGGACATGCCAGTCGGTCAGCCGGAGCGGGAGAGCCCGATGCTCCTGCACGGCCCGGTGGCGGCTGAACTGGCACGTCGGGACCTGGGCGTGGAGGATGAGGAGGTTTTGAAGGCCATCCGGGTACACACCACCGGGGCACCGGATATGGGGCCAGTCGCTCTGGCGGTGTTTGTCGCGGATGCGATCGAACCGGGACGCAACTACCCGAGCGTGGCACGGTTAAGGGATCTTGCCGAAGAAGACCTCAGAGAAGTCGCCGCCGAAGCCTTGCGGCGTGCCATCGCCCACAACGAGGAGCGCAGCCGGGAGACGCACCCCGCGAGCCAGGAGGCGCTGCGATGGCTGGAGGACTCCGGCTACTGAATCATCTCACGAGAGATCTGTTCTGCGCGAACAGGTAATCACCGGCCATCGACAGGACAAAGGCTGACAAACTGAAGCGCTGACTTGCTGACCGGCGCGATCCGCGGAAGGCGCTTCCGCAGATTGCTTCAGATGAGCCCGCCGATCCCCGGGTGCAGCAGGAGGATGCCGGCCGTAGTGAGGGCCGTCGCCGCGACCGCCACGATGGCCTCCGCCAGCCCGCCGGAGCGTATGCCTCCCGGAAGAAGCCGGAACCGCCAATCCAGGGGCCACAGGAGCGGCACGCCAGGCGTGTTCAGGGCGTCGGCCAGGATGTGCGAGGCGCATCCCACCACTAGGGCGAAGAACAGTTCAGGGAACGCCCCGAAGAGCAGCCAGACCGGCACGAGGAAGAGCGCGAAACCGACCAGCGAGTGGGTCAGGGTGCGGTGGCCGAAGGTGCGAACCAGGAAGAAAGACGTGGTCCGCAAGGCCCAACTCGGGGGGCGTGTGATCGTGTTCCACACCCGATTCTTGCTGCGGCTGAGTCCGTTTCCCAGGGTGCTGCGCGGGTTGTCCACGTCCGGCAGCCAGGCGGCGACGGCCGCCACCGGATAGGCCCACAGCGGGGGATCCACGCCGGCCAGGAGCGCGGTCCCCGCCAGCGCCCCGACCCCGAATATGGCATGCGTCGTCGCGTTCAAACCGGGCGAAGTGTAACAACTACCCGCGACGAAGCGGAACCTTCGGCCCGGAACTCACCGGACAGACGGCCCACCTACCGCCTCGACCATCGCCCGCGTTGAATCCCTTCTGAAACGCCTCTGCAGCATCCGGGCGAACGGATAGCCGGGCCACGCCAGGAGATGGTTGGGCCGCGAGAAGGCGAAGACGGCGTAGTGGACGGAATCGTCCGCGTGGTCCCACTCGACGGAGAACAGCTCTTCGCCCCGCTCCGAGTGACCGGGAAGCGTCCCGTAGGCGAAGCCGAAGCGTTCTACCCCGCCACGCTCGCCTGATCTCTCATCGAACGTGCAGACGACACGGGCGGAGTTGAGCGACCAGAAACCAAGATGCCGGGCGAGCACGGCGACCACAGACCCGACCTCGATCCCGGTGCCGGGAGGGTGCAGGCTCGTCCATCCGGTGCCGAACTGCCGCCAGCCCCTCAGGGCCTCCTTCGCCCGCCGGTACGCTTCCTCTCCCTTGCCGAGCTTCACCCTGTAGCGGTCCGCCACATATCCCTTCGGCGGCACACTCTCGCGGGTGGCCCCGATCCCGTGGTAGGCGAAGGGAAGATTCCTCTGAGCAGCGACGAACCGCACGATGGCCTCTTCGTCAGGCTTCCGGAGCAGGAACATCAGCGGACGCCCGCCCGGAAGGCACCATGAACAGAGGATCTGCGGCCTGGGCTGGTCATGCCGTGCCCGAGGAGCCGAAGCCTCCTTCTCCCCGGCCATCGTCGCTGGCATCCAGGAGATCCACCTCCACGAAGACGGCGTCTCCGGCGCGCACGAGGACGAGTTGCGCGATCCTCATCCCCCGCTCGACGCGGAAGGTCTCCCTGCGGTCGTGGTTGATGAGGGGAATTTGGATCTCCCCCCGATACCCGGAGTCTATGAGCCCCGGAGTGTTTACGAGCGAGACCCCGTACCTCACGGCGAGCCCGCTCCGCGGCAGCACGAGCCCAGCGTACCCGTCAGGGATGGCAACCGAGACGCCGGTTCCCACCAGCGCTCGCTCGCCCGGTGGAAGCTCCATCTCGTCCACCGCCCGCAGGTCGTAGCCCGCGTCCCCGGCGTGAGACCGCGCTGGCTCTCGCGCCTCCGGACGGAGCCGCCGGAAAGGAACTCTGAGCAGGGGATCGGGGGACATGAAGACCGCCATCTTAGCACGCGGGTCCGTGGACAGGTCCGTGGAAAATCCGGCGCATTTCCGGGTGGTACGAGGCTACGGAATGGGATTTCGGGAACGCGAAGAGGACCGGAACATTACGCCCCGGTCCCCTGTTGGTTGGCGGTTCCTGGCCTACGAACGCTCGCGGTTGAGGCGACGCAGGACACAGCCGCGACCGGCAAGCGCCGACCCGCCGATGGCGAGCACGACCGCTAACCAGGCCCCGACATTACCGACGGGACCGCCGTTGATCCAGGACAGAGCGCCGAAGGCGAGCACGGCCACGAAGAGCAACGTCAACCGGAGTATGGGGACTTCCTTTAGCATCAGACACCTCCTTTCTGCGGTTCTATGAACGGTTCGACTCTGGTACCCGACCCTCACGAGCGCAGGCGGAGCCAGATCAAGGCTCCTACGTAGCTGGCGCCGCCCACGAGACAGAGCAGGACGTATGGCTGGGCATCCTGCCCTCGCGCTATCTCGTAGAACGCCGCGCCGATGAGCACGACCACCAGAACGAAGAACGAGAACAGGCTCGCCCGCACATCGAACGACTTCCACATCTCGTCGGACGGCTGGGCACGCAGTGTGCGGATGACCTCGCTGCGCCCGCCCAACAACAGCAGCAAGCCGTACCCGACCATGATCACGAACGGCCCCACCCCGGCTACGGGGTTCCCGCCGATCCAGAACACCGCCAAATAAGCCACACCGAAAGCCAGGCACAGCAGCGGCACCATCCACTTCCTATTGCTCGTCGGCACGGAATACCTCCTCTACGGGTCGCCCGAAGAACCGGGACAGCGAAATCGCCAGCGGCAGCGACGGCGTGTAACGGCCTGTCTCTATGGCGTTGATGGTCTGCCGGGATACCCCCATCTCCTCCGCCAATCTCCCCTGGGATAGCCCCCTGCTCGTCCTCAAATCTCGTACGCCGTTCTCCATGTCTGTAAAGTTAGCTTGACAATACAGCTTTGTCAAGCTCGCTTTACGTTTCGAGTCTGCACCGGTAGTTCAGGGTTCTTGGGGGAGGCCGTGGAGGGTTCGGACCGGGGGGTGGACTCAGATGCTATTCTTTTGGTATGGAAGAGAGAAGACAGCGGTACCTCGTGACCTCGGCTTTGCCGTACGCCAACGGGCCGTTGCACGTCGGGCAGATCGTGGGCGCGTACCTGCCGGCGGACGCTTTCGTGAGGTATCTGCGGACCCGCGGTGAAGATGTCGTGTACGTGTGCGGCACGGACGATCATGGCGTCCCGATCACGCTCAGGGCGGAGCGGGAGGGTAAGGACCCGAAGGAAGTCGTCAACTACTGGTGGGCGCACATGAACGAGACGTTCGGACGGCTCGGGATCTCCTTCGACAACTTCTCGCAGACATCGACCGAAGTACACGCCAGGAACACCCAGCTCTTCTACCGCAAGCTAAAAGAGGGCGGGTACATCTCTGAGGCTGAGAGCCAGCAGATGTACAGCCCTTCGGAGGGACGTTTCCTGCCGGATCGCTACGTTGAGGGAACGTGCCCGGTGTGCGGCTACAAGGAGGCGCGGGGCGACCAGTGCGACAACTGCGGCTCCTGGTATGAGGCGTACGAGCTGATAGAGCCCCACTCGAAGGTCACGGGCGGACCCGTGGAGGTCAGGGAGACGACGCACCTATACCTGAACCTCCCGCAGTTCTCGGATCGGCTCCGTAAATACATAAACGGCCAGGAGCACTGGCGATCCTCCGTCAAGAACTTCATCCTCGGCATCATAGACAGCGGGTTGGAGAAACGGCCGATCACACGCGACATCTCCTGGGGTGTCCCCGTCCCGGAGCCCGGTTTCGAGGACAAGAGGTTCTACGTGTGGTTCGACGCCTGCATCGGCTACGTCTCCTCGACGGCCGAATGGGCGGAGAAGCTCGGCGAGCCCGACAGGTGGCGCGAGTACTGGCAGGAGCCGGGCACGAAGATGTTTCACTTCCTCGCGAAGGACAATACGGTCTTCCACACCACGATGTGGCCCGCCCAGCTCATGGGCGTCGGCGAGGACGGCGAGGAGCCGTTCATCCTGCCCTACGACGTGCCGGCCAACGAGTTTATGAACCTCGAGGTCGTCGTTGACGGCGAGCGCCGCGCCATGCAGATGTCCACCAGCCGTAACCTGGCCGTATGGGTGCATGAGGCTCTGGACCGGTTCCCCGCCGACCCCCTGCGTTTCTATCTGGCCTCCAACCTGCCGGAGACCGGGGACGTGGTTTTCTCCTGGCGAGACTTCCAGATCAGGGTCAACTCGGACCTCATAGGCAACCTCGGCAACTACATAAACCGTGTTCTCTCTTTCGTCGAGAAATACTTCGAAGGTGAGCTTCCGCGTCCCGAGAGCTTATCGGAAGAGGCGAGCGAGGTCTTCGCAGACTTCAAAGCCCTCGAAGCTCGATTCGAGCAACGGATGATGGCCCCGCGCCCGCGCGACGCGCTCGGTGAGCTGCTGGCGATGGGACGGCGGGCCAACCGCTTCTTCGACGCCGCAGCCCCGTGGAAGACCCGCAAGGAGAATCCGGAGCAAACCAGGGCCGACCTGTACGCCTGCTGCGTGTTGCTCGGCTCCATCGCCTACCACATGGTCCCATACGTCCCGAACGCCGTGGAGCGTCTGCAAAGCTTCTTCCCCGGTCCCATCTCCCGCATCTCCGATCTCGACGGCCTGCCGAATGAATACCGGGTAAAGGGAGCGAAGCCCCTCTTCAAGCGCATCGAAGACCCCGAGGTCGCCGACGCGGAGGAGCGCCTCGCGAAGGCCGCCACCGGCTGACCGGAGCAGGCCCCTGGAGTATCCCGCGACTTAGGAGGCGACGAAGTTGAACGTCGTGGTCCAGGGTATTTCGATCTTCGTCGGTATACTTGCCCTGATCTCGCTGCTGGCATTCGCGGCGAGCGTCTGCGGGCTCCTCTTGCGAAGCTCCAGGCACAAGCCGATAAGAACCTTTGGAGTAGCCGCCGCCGTCTCTCTGGCGCTCACGCTGACTTTGGGTGGGATCTCACAGTCCTTGGACAACGCCTCTTCTCCCGATGCCGCTTCCGAGGCTTCGGTGGGGCAGGCTTCCCGGAACGCGGACGAAGCGGCACCTTACGACACTACCGTAACCCGCGTGGTGGACGGAGACACCGTGGACATCTCGCCTTCCGTAGAAGGCTTCGCAAGGGTGCGTCTGATCGGGGTCGACACGCCCGAAACCCACTTCGGGACGCAGCCGTACGGGGCGGAGGCTTCGGAGTTTGCGAAGAGACACCTGGAAGGCAAGGACGTTGTCCTCGAACTGGACGTGCAGAAGAGAGACCCTTACGGAAGGCTCCTGGCCTACGTCCACCTGCCGGATGGCCGGATGTTCAACGAAGTTCTCGTCGAAGAGGGATACGCGCAAGTGGCAACTTTCCCGCCGAACGTCAGGCACGTTGACCGTTTCAGGGAGGCACAGAGGGACGTCAGAGGGGACGAAAGGGGTCTGTGGGGACTCTCCGAGGAAGAGCTCTGCCAGCAAACAGACAGGGGCAACGGGATAGGCGGTAGCTGCTCTCGATCCGGGGTAAAGAAACAACCTTCTTCGGGCTCAGGGGAGGCGAAGTCGAATGGAGACATTGACCTCGACTGCGCGGATTTCGCAACCCAGAAAGAAGCCCAGAAAGTCCTAGAGCAGGATCCCTCGGACCCGAACTACCTGGATGGTGACGATGACGGTGTGGCCTGCGAGAGGTAGCTAACCGGACCGCGAAGACTTCACGCGCAACGAGAGAACAAAGACCAGTATCCCCGCCACCGCTATGGTCGCCAGGGCAACGCGCAGGCCGAGGACTTCCGCTAGGCCGCCCACGATCACTGGCCCCAGCAAGAACCCGCCGTACGCCAGCGTGGTGACGGCCGAGATGGCGGTCCCCGCCCGCCCTGGCGCGAGACCCCCTGCGAGCGAGAAGGCTATGGGCACCACCGCCGAGAGCGCCAGCCCGACCACCAGGAACCCGGCCACCACGAGCAGTGGTTCCCGGGTGACGAGCGCAAGCGCCATCCCGGTCGCCGTCAGCAGGCCCGCGCCGATGAGGGTTCGGCGGTCCCCAAAGCGGACTATGGTTCCGGCGGCGGCCAGACGCCCAACAGCCATCGCGCCGTAGAACACTGCCACGCCAGATCCACCGAGCAACGCGGGCAACTCCAGCGTCTGCCGCAGGTATACGCCGGACCAGTGCTCCATCTCTCCCTCCGCCAGAAGTCCCAACGTGGCGATCACGGCGACCAGCATGAGGGACACGTTCCGGTACAACGCCAGCGTCCCGGTCTTCTCTCCATCCACCGGTTGCTCCGATTGGGGAAACCGGGCCGTCAGGAAAGCGGCGACCACGGCGACCAACGGTATCAGTACCCCGAGATACACGTAGCGGTAGTTCACCCCGGCCTGCAGGAGGGCTCCGGCGGAGAGGGCGCCGACCGCGCCCCCGCCGGAGAAACCGGCGTGCAGGTACGACATGAAGCGACGGCCCGCGGCCCTCTCCAGGTCCACGGCCACGGCGTTCATGCCCACGTCGTAGAGACCGCCCGCTGCGTACAGGATCACCAGGACAACCAGGAAGAAGGCGTAGCCGCCGGCGAAGGCCAGGCCGCAGATACCAAATCCGAAGACGCAGGCCCAGATCACGAGGTACGTCCGCCGCCCGATGCGGTCGGAGGTCCGCCCGAGAACCGCCATCGCCAGGATCGAAGCCGCCGCCCCGACGAAGAGCGCGAACCCGAGGGGGCCGGGAGAGAGGTCCAACGCGCGGCTCAGGTCGGCCAACAGGACCGCAAAGTTGCCCCAGAAGAATCCGAAAAAGGCGAACGCCCCCAGCTCCACCGCCAGGAGCGTCCGGTGGCTACTCGACCTCGTAACCCATCTCCCGGAGCGTTCTCGCCGTCTGCGCGCCCCGGCCACCGGCGGCGCACTGGACCACAATACGCGCGTCGCGGTCCGGCAACTCCCCGGCAGCCCTGCTCCCCAGCGAGCCTAGCGGGATGAGCTTCGCGCCCGGGATGTGGTCCACCTCCCATTCCTCCTGCTCCCGCACGTCCACGATGGTCACCTCTTCTGACCGCAACGCCTCGTGGACATCCTCGACGCCTGTTTGCTCCTTTGTCTCTCTGCCTTCAGCGGCCAGTTCCTCGTCACCGTCCGCCATCCGTCTTCCCTCATTACCGACAGCACACCGTTGCTAATACTATCTGACGAGACCGCACCTCTATCTAGGCTTTACGATGCTCGGTCGCGACGGTGTGGGTACCGTCCGGGAGCGTATCGAGCACGTAGTCCCCGAAGAGGATGTGGTCGGCCTCCCGGAGGCACAGGAAGAGACGGACGGCGAGGTTCCGGATCTCACTTTCCGCGTGCGCGTCGGCCCGCATCTCAACGATGTGCCGCAGCGCCCGGACGTTCCCCGTGAACACCATCGGCGCTTCCGTCTCGTTCGGAAGCAGCGAACGCGCGGTCTGTTGCACCTTCTTGCGCGCGTCTGTCTTGTAATCCGCGGAGAGCATGGTGTTCCCGCCCTCCTGGTACTCCAGCAGACGCCCGGCCATCTCCTCGTACTCCGCGGCGGCCCGGTCGGCCCGCTCCTCGAACAGCCGATGAAGCTCCGCGTCTTCCGTGTACTCCGGTCGTTCCACGAAGCGCAGCACACTCCCAGAAACATAGCGCTGTGAAATCTGTGAAAAACCAACCCCGGCTCTGTGGCGCACCAGTTCGTGGGTCACGCTGCGGCTGATGCCGTAGAGCAGGAAGCTGAAGTTCGCGTGCTCCAGAACCGAGCCGTGCCCCGCTGAGGTCAACCGCCCGATGTAGGCAGCGGCGTTCTCGTTGGTCGTGCGTCTCGGTCCGAAGCTCGCGTAGCAGAGCTGTCCCGCCGTCTTGCAGAGCTGAGATGAGTCAGGAAGTGGTGTGGGATCGTTGACGTACTCAGGGAAGTTCAGGTCCGGATCAAAGCCCTCCAGGAACCCGGCGAGCCCTGCGACGTTGGTCTGGGGCCGGGCCAGCATGACTACGCCGGGCGCCCGCAGATACGGTGTTCCGGCCTCCGTATGGCTGACGGGGGAGTGAATAGCGGGAAAACCGTCCGTCACGGCTCCACCCATTTTCTCGAAGAGATCCGAAATATGCTCAGTGTTGCGCTGGGTCGTCTCCAAAGGGCTTCCTCCTCATCCGGTCTGGCGACAGGTTAGCTCATCGACGATGGAATATCTCCCCATTGTCCGTTCGGAAGGTCGTCCGAACCAGCTTCTCGAACCAGGTAGCACAACGAAGCGGATCGAGGTCCACTGACAAGAGCCTCGATCCGCGAATTTACTCTAGAAAGCCGAACTTCCGAGCGGGCTAGACGGCTTCGGAGAGGGCGCGCCGCAGGGTGCTGGCGTAGCGTCCGGTGCGGATGGTCCTGAGGGCCTTTATCTCGACCTGACGTGCCCGCTCCTGGGAGATGCCGAGTTCCTCGGAGACCTCGCGCAGGGTGCGGGTCGAGCCGCCGTCGAGCCCGTGGCGCATCTGGATGACCTTCGCCTCGCGCTCGGGGAGCGACCTGACCGCCTCGACCAGTGTCCCCTCCCACTGCCCGACCTCGACCCGGACGTAGTCTTCCCTGGATCTCTCGTCCGGCAGCAGGTCTCCCATCTCGGAGCCGTCCTCGTCGGACCCGCCCATGCGGGAGTTGATGCTGGATATCGGCTGGCTGACTTCGTGGAGCCGCCGCACCTCTTCAAGCTTCGTGCCTAACCGTCCGGCCGTTTCTTCTTCGGTTGGCTCGCGCCCCAGTTCGATGCTCAGGGCGTTCTCCGCCCAGCGCATCCTGAACATGGAGTCAACGACGTGGGCTGGGAGGCGGACGGTGCGCGCGTGATCCGCCACGGCGCGGGTGACAGCCTGGCGGATCCACCACGTCGCGTAAGTAGAGAACCGGTTACCCATCTCTGGATCGAACTTCTCGACCGCCCGGATGAGGCCCGCATTACCGTCCTGGATGAGATCCTCGAAGGGCACCCCACGCCCCCGGTACTTCTTGGCTATGGAGATGACGAGCCGCAGGTTGCACTCGATGAGACGCCTGCGCGCTCCCCTGTCTCCCTGCTGGGACCTCCGGCTGAGGATGCGCTCTTCGTTCGCGTCGAGCAGCCGTCCTTCCCGGACTCGTCCCAGGTACTGCGTGAGTGTGTCTCGTGCGCCTTCCATACCGCTTCCTCCCTTTCCAGTCTTTCGAATCTGTCTGCCGGTCGCCATCTACGCCGCCGACGGCCCGTGATCCGCGCTGCTTCCGACACGCGGGCCGCCATGCGTGACGAACCTTTCGAGCACCCGCTCGTCGAGGCTGGAGGTGATCCACCAGTTCCTCCCGCACGAGCAGTCGAGCGCCAGTTGCCGCCGCTCCTCCACGTTCGCCAGGACCGCCGCCTTGAACGATCGCAGGCAACACGCCGGGAGCGCCTGAACGTAGATCTCCCGCTCCACCTCGCCCGCCGGAGCGAGCGTCGTGTCCGCCCGGAGAGTTCTTCTCTTCTTCACGCCGCGCCCTTCCGCTCCTGGGAGCCGTCCATGAAAGCGTCCTCATCAGAGAAGACGGGCTGTGGCTCCTGCCACATCGCCCCACATGACGGACACTCGAAGGAGTCCTCCGCCCTGTGGGCGCTCCGCTGGCAGCAGGCGGGGAGATCCACCTCGTAGAGCGACTCCTCGCCCAGGGCGGCGATCCAGAGTCGCACTACGCGGCCCTCCCGGAGAGACGCCCGATCCACTCGCTCGCCTCCTCGCGGGTGAGCTCGCTTATCGGCTTGCCCACCATGTCCTCGAACTTGGCGATGCCGTCCTCCACCACGTCGGAGACGAGGGACTCCAGGTAGTTGAGCTGCTTGCGCGTCGCCGGCAACTCTCCCCGGCTCTCTTCCTTCGTCGGCGCATCCCGCCGCTCGTCCTGGCGTACGTCCCGGCCCTGCGAAATCGCGACCTCCGCCTCGCCGCCGTCGTCGCCGAGCTCCTCGAACGCCGTGACGCCGACGTTGATGGCGTCCCTGAGGGCACGGGCCTTCGCCCGCGTCTCGGCCATGCGGATGACGTGCGGCGCGATGGCGCGGTTGACGTTGGCGGGGCTCGCGTCCCCGATGCCGCTGAACTTGCCGTCCTCCGTCCTCACGATGGCCCGCGCGATGGCGACCTCGCCGTTCTCCACGCCCGGAACCTGAAGAAGCTCGGTCTCGATGCTCCTCAAGCCCCTCTCATGCGCCTCTTCCAGTAGGCCCGCGTAAAGCACGAACCGCTTGCCCTGGCGCTCGATCATGTACTCTTCCCGCATCACTGAACCTCCTTCGACACCATGTTTCCGCTATCTTCACTGATGTTAGTGAGACTAGAAATAAAAATAGGCATCAGGCGATCCTCTCGTAGGAATACTGCCGGCCGCCGGGTGCGGCGGTCTCTATTTTGCGGTGGATCAGGCCGAGTTTCGAGAGCCTGGTCGCCCGGTTGTTACAGGCCGTATGGTTGAGGTCAAGCTTCTTGGCCAGGTCCGCGTTGGTGATGGAGCCCGCGTCCATGATGGCGCGCAGCGTGTCCGCCAGGTGGGATGGGAGATCCCCGACTATGGATGGCTCTCCCCCCACCTCGTCCACCCGAGTTATGGCGAGTGAGCGCTGCCGCAAAGACGCCTCGACGTTCTCCAACAGGTCCCGATCCTCCTCGATCAGCACGAGATATCGCTCCCCGTATTCTCCGCCAGCCACCCGTGAAACCAGCACCCCGAGCGCCTCGTCCGCGAACGAGTAGTCCATCAACTCAACGCCCCGCGTGTCCACGTAGAGCACGCCACCCTTCGGCAACGCCTCCAACGCCTCCGCGAGCGCCTCTCGCACCGCGCGGCCCGTCCCGCGCGTCACCATCAGCTTGCCCCCGAAATCACCCCCGGCGACCTCGAAAACAGCCGGCGCCTCAGCCACGGAATCTATCCTCACTGTATTCAGTGAAATCATATACCAGGATTGTACCTGCCCGTGACGTGAAATTCAACCGCATGTGGGGGGATATTCTGACATTATTTTAGGGCCCTTCCTGCGGTGGGGTTTCCAGCTTGCGGGGCAGGGATACGCGAACGAAGGTGCCCGGGAATTCCGGTACGGTACGGCTGTTTTTACGGTCGTGGTAGGCGGTGACGCGGCCGGCGCCGGAGCGCAGGGAGAGGGAGCCTCCGGCGCGGCCGGAGATCTGGGCCACCAGGGCGAGGCCACCACCGCGCCCGAGCTCGCCGGTGCCGGAGACGCCCATCATCATGGCGCAGCGGAGGGCGTCGTTATCCGTGGTGGTGTGCTCGGCGTACTTCTCGTTTTGGGAGAGCGTCTCGCGGATGCCGACGCCGCCGTCGGCGATGGCGACGAGAACCTCTTCCCCGCGTCTCCTGGCTCCGCTGACGATGTGATTGTACGCCTGGACGGCGGCAAACGCCCCGAATCCGTCCTCGGACGCGCCGTGCTCGGCGGCGTTCGCGCAGATCTCCGAGAGGGTCGAGCAGATCGCCACGCGCTCCCGCAGACGATAGCCCCTGTTCTCCAGGATCTCCGAGATGCGCGTCACCACACCCGGTATTTCCACCTCGGTGTGGAAGTTGACCAGTTCCTGCAACGTGCCTGGATTGTGTCGTTGACGTTCCTCCAGGGAGGCGACGTCAACGTTCGTCTTCACCCGATCCCCGAAGAGCTGGAAGAAGTTCATTCGTTCGAGATACGCGGGTACATCGCGCCCCGAGAGCGCCACGCTCACCTCTTCGCTGCGTGGGATCAGGAATTCCAGAAGCGCCGCGAGTCCACAGATGCCGGCAGGCTCCACGAACTTCACGGATCGAAGGTCGAGCACGACCGGCTCCCCCTTCACCCGCGTTGCGGCGGCGAGGGCCGGATCCAGGCTGCCGAGCGTGAGAACCCCGCTCATCGGGCCGTGGCCCCGTATATCGAGTTTGAGTTGTGTTTTCACCGTCTACATTATAAGCGGTGAGGAGACCCGCCATGCCATTCGGTGCCCGATCTCTGGCGAAGCTCGGCCCTAGCTGTGCCGGCGGATGTTGTCGGCGATGGCGCGGGCCACGGAGTCGAGGCCCTGGCCCTCGGAGATCGTGAGCCCCGCGTAGGATTCGTCCGTGCCCATTTGCTCGCTGAGGAAAGAACCCAGGCCGCGGGCGCGGCGGTCGATCTGGAGCACCACGTCCACGGAGCCCGCCGAGGGGAACATGACCATCTCGATCTCGTCGAAGTGGCCCTGGAACTCGCCGCCACGGGCGACGAACTCGAACTCCTGGGCGAAGGGCAGGTTGCGCCGCAGGCGGTGGGGCAAATCCTCGTTATCCGCTTCGCGCAGTATGAATCCCAGCCGCTTGAAGGCGTCGAGGATCTTCTGCTGGGTGTCGGTGGGCCTGACGGTGATGGCGTCAGAATCCGACGGGTCCATCGCCATCTTCACATCGAGGGCCGTGCGAACCCACACGGAGGAGCGGCCCAGGGTGAGCGGGGTATCGTAAGGAAGCGCGAAAGAGAAGGGTAATTCGTCTTTGTTCCTCGCCTCGACGACTGTGTGTCCCGCCACCTGGAAGTGCTCGATGGTGCCCGTTTCGGTGACCGTGTCGTCGCCCGACTCGCGCTTGTAGTGGGTCTGGACCTCGAGGCGGATGCCGTCTATCTCCGTGTCCGAGTCGCCACCCTGGACCTCGACCACACCGCGCACCTCATCCCCCGGCGCCAGGTCGCTATGCTCCAGCCGCGTCTCCACCCTCGCCGCCCCAATACCGATGCTCGACAACAACCGGCGGAACCCCATAACCGTCCTCCTCAAGAGTCGTCACCACTGCGCCGGTAGTATAGTGCTCTGCGGTTTCCCGGTCACCATGCCGGGATAGCGGATCACGTGATCCGCAGCGATATCTCGGGGAACGCCTCCGACCATACGGCGCGCACCTTTGAAAGCACCCGTTCGGCAGCACATTCCGAAAGGACGCACTCAGTCTCCCAGAACGGATAGTTCAGAAACACGACCCGGTGATTTTCTCCCACTTCTTCACGCAAAGCGGCGCCGTCATCGGGCGCGAGATCGGCGAGCCTGGATAGTTGTGCGGCGGCATCAAGGCCCGCGAGACGCCCTTGCCGGGGCACGAACCCCACGAAGCGCGACCCGAAGTACGCGCCGACTCGCTCGATGCGCCCGAGGATATGCTGGTTGAATTCGTCGAGTTGTTCGGCCGGTACCCACAGCTCCTCGTGCTCCCGGCCGCCGACGACGCGCCGCTCGAAGTTTGCGGCGTACTCGCCTTCTATCTCGAACCGCGTGACGTATCCGGCGAAAGACCGGCTCCTGGTATTCCAGTCCCGCGCTATCTGCTCCGCGTAGCCAAAGTTCAAGACCGGGTAGAAGATCGGCTGCTCGGGCAGGCGCGGCGGCCAGGCTCGCATCTTCGACTCGTAGACTAGCAGCAATTCTTCGAGCCCCGTGGGCCGGTATAGGATCGTCTTCAAATCCAGGTTAACCGTTTCTTCTCTTCTCGTAGGAGAGCTCGGTGTAGCGGCGGTTGTCGTAGCGGCTGATGAGGGCGCCGTCGCCGGTTTGCTCGAAGCCGTTCTTCTCGAAGACCCGCTGCATCCTGTCGTTGTGGGCGAGCGTGGAACCCCGCAAGACTTCGAGGTTCAGCACCTCGAAGGTGTAATCCGCGAGAAGACCCACGGCCTCGCTCGCGTAGCCGCGACCTCTCAAATTTTCCTGGCCGATCTTGATGCCGAGCTCGCAGCCTTCGTTGCGGAAGTCGTAGAGGGTCGCCATGCCGATAGGCTCCCGTTGTTCTCCTTCTTCTCCGGCCTCGATGATAAACGTCTTCACGCTCGGGTCCTCCCAGCGGGAGAGATAGTCGCGGCGGGCGGCGGGGAGGGAGACGGAGATCGGAGGCCGCCCGTTCCAGGCCGCCAGTTCTGGATCGCGGTCCCAGGCGTAGGCGGCCTCCACGTCCGATGCGCGCGGCGGGCGCAGGATCACGGACATCCCGCTGATCGTCTCCAGGTCTTCGGCGTGGATCTCGAGTTCTCCTTTCGGACGCCTACAATACTACACGCCGTATGAGCTCGCTCAAGTGGCGCGCCACACGCGCTTCGCCCCGAGCCACGCCACGTGCGCCGCGCTACCAGAGCGGAACGTCATTTGGTTAAATGGGCGCGACCCGACACACCCAGGAGAGGGATTTGAGTGGGACCGTAGGGGAGTTCTTCGGGGGCTCCGGGAGGAGAATCCGGGACGGCGTCTGGGGGGACGTCCCTATAGACCGGGCGGCGCGGATGCTGCTCGAAAGCGGCGCCCTCACGCGCCTGAAGGGAATGGGGCAACTCGGTTTCGCGGCCCAGGCCTTCCCCGACGCCCGGCACACCCGCTTCGACCACTCCGTCGGCGTCTACCACCTGACGCGGCTGACCCTCAAGAAGATCATGGACTCCGGCGCGTACCTGGAGAACCGTGACGTGCAGGGCGCCCTGGCGGCCGCCCTCCTCCACGACGCTGCCCGCTACCCTTACGCGCAGGCGGTGGAGGACATCGCCCTGCCCGGCATGACCTCCACCCAGGAGTTGAGCCGGCGTCTGATCGAAGACTCCGAAGTGGCCGAGGTGCTCTCCAAAGAGTGGGATCTCGAACCCCACAACGTGTTTCGGCTAGTCGCCCGGGAACCCGGCGCAGAGCCGCACAGCCTGACGCCCACGGAGCACCTCGTGCGGGACATACTTTTCGGCGCGCTGGACGCCAACGCCCTCGACTACCTCCTCCGTGACGCCCGCGGCACGAAAGTCCCCTACGGCATGGTGGATACCGAAGCACTGATACAGGCCCTCAATATAGTCGGGCAGGAAAACCGGGCCATCCTCGCCGTGGACGAAGAAGGTGCCGGCTCCCTCCAGTCCCTGGTCTTTTGTCGATATCTAATGCACTACAACGTCTATGGACACCACGCGCTGCGCATCCCGACCGTGATGTTCCTGCGAGCTGTTCAGGACGCCGTGCAGGCCGGCAACGTAAGCCCCGAGAAGCTCGCCCGCCAGAACGACGCCGGAGCCCTCGTCGTGGTCCAGGAATCTGCCCAGTCAGACAGCTCTACAGCCGCCTTGACCAGACGCCTCGCAGACCGGCGCCCCTACCACCGCGCCCTGGAATTCGACGAGCGTCACCCGAACTACGCCTCGCTAATCCGCCTCCGCGAAGACGCCTCCTGGCGCCGCCGGGTAGAGGAAGCGTGGGCCAGCTACCTCACCCGGTATCGAAAAGGCACCGCAGGTCCCTTCGACATACTCATAGATCTACCCCGCAAAGAAAAGTTCTCCATGGATCTGCGGCTCATCCGTCCCGCGTCCCTCCCTTGGGAGCGAAGCCTGACGGACTGGCAGGGACTCTCCGGCATGACCGAAGAGGATATGACCCGCTACTACGCCTCCCTACGTCGCGTCCGCATCGTCACCGCCACCAACGATCTCGCAACCTCCGTGCGACGCCACGCCGAAGAGCTCTTTACCATCGCCGAAGAAGTGGGATAGTTGGCCGGTGTGTTTTGCCGTTCGGCCCACGCCTGGCCAGCGCCTTACGAAACGGTCCCGCCAAGAGCACAAATAAGTGTTTCGCTGGCTGCGACGGAACAGCGGCTCACGCCCGCACGCTGAAATACCACTCGGCCGAAAAGCTGAAATGCGCAAGAAAAAGGGCCGGTTTTCACAGAAGGGTGAGACCCTTTTCCGGCCCTTAGCGGCCCCTTGATGGGTACCGCTAGAAGTTGCCAACATTATAGAGACAAGATACTGTTGGCGCAAGCTCTCGTTAACAAAACTTAACCTGACCTTACGCCTCCCGTACCGATGTTATAATCTCAGCGGATGGGCCGCTAGCTCAATTGGCAGAGCAAGAGACTCTTAATCTCTAGGTTCCAGGTTCGAGTCCTGGGCGGCTCACTTTCTATCTTTCAGTCTTCAGCAATGGGCATTTGGCCAAACACTTCGTAGATCGGCCGGAGCCTGACTACGTGAGCCGTGATCCCACTGCCCGCCGAACGCATTAGAAAGACGGAGGAGTGCAGGCTCTCCTCCGTCGGTAATAGTGTATTGGTTTCCGCACGCCACGTGCGGAGCTTCACGGTGTTGGACTAATGCTACCTGCGCCGCAATACCGCGAAGGTCAGGATGCCCGAACCCAGCAGCAGGGCGGCAGCCGGCAACAGAATAGCCGGGCCACCACTCTCCGGAATGTCCGAAGCTTCGCCACCCGAAGTCATCATGGTGCCTTCCATCATGCTGCCTTCCATCATGGTTCCCTGCGCCAGAGCGGCCGGCGCGAGGATCATCATGACCAGAAGAGCAGCCGTAGCCAGAATGATTACCTTCTTCTTCAAAAGAGATACCTCCTTCTATCTACTCGTCTTCAACGGCCTGCACTCCTTCTCCAAAGTGAGAAGTTACCCGTAGTGTACATATCCGAAACGCAAAAGTCTCCAATATCTTAACGATTTTTAACAGAAATAATATAAATGGAGCATGTTTCTCTGGTTCCGGTTCGTGGTGGGAAGCGGGGGCAGTAGGATTCGAACCTACGGGCGTCTTACCGCCTCTGGTTTTCAAGACCAGCGCATTCGTCCGCTCTGCCATACCCCCGTTCGTGGAGTTTATACGATGAGGTGCGCTCGGATGGCTCGCGCGGCGAGCGCAGGATCGCCCGGATGAAACAAGGGGCCGATCGCCTCCCCCTCCTGGTTGGCTATCGGCCCTGCATCCCATCATAGCGAAGATCCGCGGGTTCCGCACCCCGTCGCCGTCACCCGTGAACCAGGCAAGTTTGCGTCGGATTTCCGAAGGGTATACTTCTGCTCTTAGCTCGGTGGCCCGCAGAGTGAGAGACCTTTGTGGATTCCCCCTCCTAAGCTGCCGGGCGTTTGTCTGCCACGATTCTCTCTCTGAATAACTTGGGCCTTCAAAGGTTGGTCCGTTCAGACCTGGAATGTTCCGGCGGACGGACAGATGTCGTTTAGCACGCAACCAGGGCAATCCGGCTTGCGCGCCTTGCAAACCCTCCGGCCGTGCAGGATAAGCAGGTGCGAGAAGATCGTCCAGTCCTCTCTGGGAACGATCCGCATAAGGTCCCGTTCCACCTTCTCCGGGTTCTGTTCAGAGGACAAACCCAGCCGGTTCGATAGGCGCTTTACGTGGGTATCCACCACGACGCCTTCGTCCACGGAGTAGGCGTTGCCAAGCACCACGTTGGCCGTCTTACGTCCGACACCGGGGAGGGCGACGAGCTCGGACATGGTGCGGGGCACCTCGCCGTCGTGATCCTCTACCAAAGCGCAGGCCATACCCTGCAATGAGCGGGCCTTGTTGCGGAAGAAGCCGGTCGGCCGGATATCCTCCTCCAACTCCGAAGGGTCGGCCTCCGCATAGTCCATGGCGGAGCGATACTTCTCGAAGAGTCCCTCCGTCACCTGATTGACCTGCACGTCCGTAGTCTGGGCGGAGAGGATCGTCGCGACCAGGAGTTCCAAAGGGTTCGTCCAGTGCAATTCGGTCGTGGCACCGGGGTATTCCGCCTTCAGGCGGTTCAAAACCTCGGATATTGGGGCGGCGTTCTGATCTGACACGATGGTCCGGCATTATAGCGTGGATTAGACTACTTCCTGTTCAGAAGGCGGAGAAAGGAAGACCATTGGCCGACGTTACCTTCGATTATGGGAATTTGATGGAGGTCGATGGCGGCCTCACGGAGCAGGATCTAGACGGGGTAAAATCCAGGCTGCAAAACGCGGCCGGGGAGCTTCTCGAAAATTCCTACGGTTTCATGCGGCTGCCGAAGACCGAAGAGGCTGCGGCGGCCTGCAAAGAGCTTGGAGAGGAGATCCGGAACTCCGGCGCCACGGACTTCGTGCACGCCGGGATCGGTGGTTCGGCCCTGGGTCCGATGGCGGTGCAGCGGGCACTCAACCACCCTTATTACAACCTGATCCCGGCCGAAACCCGCGGTGGCCCCCGCATCCACTTCGCCGAGAACACAGACCCAAACTCGCTGGGCGCAATACTGGACGTGGCGGATCCGGCGAACACCTGGGTCAACGTCGTCACGAAATCCGGCACGACGGCCGAGACGATGACGAACTTCCTGGTCGTCCGTGGCGCCCTCATCGAGGCGCTCGGGGAGTCTGGATATGGAGACCGTACCGTGTTCACCACAGACCCGGAGGAAGGGTACCTGAACCAGATCTCCGCCCGCGAAGATATTCGGACCCTCTCGATACCGAAGGACGTTGGCGGGCGATTCTCGGTGCTCACCCCCGTCGGCCTCCTGCCCGCCGCCGTGGGCGGACTGGACGTTGACGCCCTCCTGCGCGGTGCAGCCCAGTGCGTGGACGAGGTCGAGGCACAGAGAGCAGAACATCCCGCCGTCGTGGGAGCGGCGATACACTATTTGATGGACACCGCACGCGGGCGCAACGTCCGGGTGATGATGGCCTACGCAGACGCGCTGGAGAGAACCGCAGCGTGGTTCGTGCAGTTGTGGGCGGAGTCGCTGGGGAAGGATGGCAAGGGCTCCACGCCCCACGGCGCCGTCGGCACTACCGACCAGCACTCCCAGGTCCAGCTCTATATGGAAGGCCCGCAAGACAAGGTCATCGAGATACTGGAGGTCGGAGAGCATCCCAGGGATCTCGAAATACCAGAAGCCTACGGGGGCCTTGATGGTGTCGGATACCTCGGCGGCCATACGATGGCGGAGCTTCTCAACGTCGAGTGCGACGCGACGCGGCGGGCGCTGGCCGAAGCCGGGCGTCCCAACAGCACGATCAAACTGGGAGCCATAAACGAGGAAAACCTCGGCTACCTCTTCCAGGCCCTCGAAGTGCAGACGGCCATCGCCGGTTCCCTGTACGGCGTCAACGCCTTCAACCAGCCTGGGGTCGAAACCGGAAAGCAGATCACCTACAAGAGGATGGGGAGGCCTGGTTACTAGGTTCGGTGGTTCGGCCTATTTGATCGCCACGCCGAACACGATCTGGGCGGCGCTGCCGTAGAGCGGCTGTCTCTCCACGTCCCGGACGACGCGCCAGAAGGCAGGGTTTTTACAACGCAACTCGCCGAATACCCGGTTCCTCTCAACGTCGTCCGCGAGTAGGATGCCGCCTGAGCGCAGCCGGGGCCAGACCGCATCGAATTCCTGGCGCATGTTGCGCGTGGTGTGCAGGCTATCGTGCAGAAAAACATCTACCGAATCCAGCTCTTCAAAAAGGCTGGGTAGGACTCGCACGCTGGACCCGCGATGGAGCGTCCAGCGCGCTCTCAGCGTCTCAGGGACGGCCGCGCCCCATGATCCAGCGTAATCCCGGCGCAAGGGCGGCAGATCCACGCTATGAAGAACACCGTGACCGTTCTCTCTCAAGGCTGTGAGGATGAAAGTCGAGCTTACCCCGTAGGCTACGCCGGTCTCCACGACGGCGGCAGGCTTCAGAAGCCTGCATACCAGATAGCAGCAGCGAGCCAGGATGGAATCGGCGGGCCACTGCGCACCGCGAGGATTCTCGTCGTGGATGCGGCGCAGTATCCGGCGCGTCTCCTCTTCTACCTCGCTCAACGCCGTTTCTTCCAGGATCTCCGCCGTCGCTCCCGGACGCGGCTCAAGGTCCCGTAGCGCGGTTTCCCAGCCTACCGTTTCGTAGTTAGGCTTCGCGCCAAAGAGAACCTCGGAACCGAGGTCCGCGTATCCGAAAACTCGATCCCGAAGCTCTCGAACAGTCCGGTACGAAACTCGATGTCTGGTGTCTTTCGCTGGTTGCATCACGCTCACTACGCTCGTCCAGTTTCTATCCGGCGATCAAATGATAGGCGAATGGTGAGATCCGGGCTGAGAGAACCGTATTCCTAACAGCTACCGACCGCCTGGCTAGTAGCAAAACTTGCCGGACATGAACGCGCAGCGAGTATAATGGCCTTCGTACCGGCACAAGCGGAGGAAGGATTCGCATCATGAAGTGGCTCAAGGTCTACGGACTTCCGAAACTCCCCCTCTTTCTGGCGCGGTGGGCGATGAAGCTCGGGCTGCCGGGGCCGACGTGGTACAAGTGGAAAGCGGCCAGCGCGGGGACCGGCGTGATCCTGGACGAGATGATCCGGGCCGCCGACGACCTCGGCTACGACGGCCAGAAGGTCGGCAAGCTCGCCATGACCCGTATCGGCGAGAAGCAGGGATCGGACCTGCGCGAGCAACTCGGTGTGAAGACCATGAAGGACACCGTGGACGTGGTCATGCTCGCCAACCGCTTCTTCGACATCGAGATCACGCTTACGGAAACGAAGGAAGGCGAGTACGTCATAAACGCCGACCGCTGCCCGTGGTTCGGGGGAATGGGCCACGACGGCGTACCCGGCTGGGACGTGAAGCCCTGCGCCGCCTTCTCAACCTACGAGAAGGCGATGGTCAACGCCATCAACCCGAACGTGAAACTTTCGTACACAGAGAAGCGCACCACCGGCGGCCACACCTGCCGCGGCGTCTATCAGTACAGGGACGAAGAGCTGGGCGATGGTCCCGCAGAAGGCGTGCAGCCTGAGATGGTCAGCATCGGCCAGAAGCCGAAAAAGGTCGAGGCGAAGTAGCGTGACGGAACGGATCGAGATAGACACGGCGCGGAGCAGGGAGCGGGTGCCGCCGGGGCAATATCTGGTCGGTGACCGATGGCCGATCCTGACCTACGGCACGACGCCAGAGTTCGATCCGCAGAACTGGGACTTCACGATAACCGGGCTTGTAGAGAACCCGCTGCGCTTCACGTGGGATGAATGGAACGAACTTCCGACGGTCGCGGTGAAGGCGGACATGCACTGCGTCACCTCGTGGAGCAAGCTGGACAACGTGTGGTCTGGCGTACACGCGAAGCATCTGCTGGACATGGCAGAGCCGAAGCCGGAGGCGAGGTTTTTCTCCGCTTTCTGCGATGGCGGGTACACGACGAACGTGCCGGTAGAGGAATTGTACGAGGATGATGCGCTCTTTGCGACACACCATAATGGGGAGCCGCTGGAGACGGGACATGGGGCGCCGATGCGGCTGGTGATCCCACGCCTCTACGCCTGGAAGAGCGCGAAGTGGCTCAGGGGACTGGAGTTTCTGGCGGAGGACAAGCCGGGGTTCTGGGAGGAGAACGGCTACCACAACTACGGCGACCCCTGGCAGGAGCAGCGCTACAGCTTCAGTTTCTGACGCCGGTCAGTGTTTCGGGGTCAGCGGGTAATCGTAGCGCTTTAGCAGGGGAAACGTCAGCCCCGTGACGAGATTCCTGTCGCTGGGCTTCATTTCTTTCGTCCACTCGTCGTCCTGCCGAAGCGCAACGGAGCCCGTGTCGAAGCGGTTGGGGTTACCCGAGACGGTGTGGCTGATCCCGAGTTTGACCTCCCGCTCACCCACCAGCGGCAAACCCGCGTCTGGTTCGCCGAGCAGGTCCAGTATCCGCCCGAAGCTGTCTTTTGGATCCGCGATGAAGTCCTCGTAGCGCAGGCGGCGATTTTGGCCGGAGCCGTGCCACAGGGCTTCGATGGAGGCGTTCCAGGCGTCCCAGAGAACCGCGCTGTCGAGGGCGCTCTTCCTGTGCATGAACTCGCGGTCCTCGCTGTCGGGCTGGGCTTTCTTCTTCAACCACGAGTAGGCGGCGGCCCTGGGGTCCCGGATCAGGTGCAGCACCCGCACGTCAAGTTCGGGGACCATGCTCATCGCGTAGCCGTAGGCGGGTTCCTTGGAGGAGTCCACGATGACCCGGCTCCCGGTGACGGACAATATGGCCTCGTAGAGCCGGGCCGAAGCGTCGAGGAACTTGCCCATGCGGCCCTTGAGGTTTTCCCGGCCGCGGGACGTCAGCATCCGGGGGATGTGGCGGGTGCGGGCGCCGGAAGCCTGGAGGCGCATCATCTCGCGGGCGTCCACCTTATCCATGCCGCCGAACGCATCGTCGAAGACGCTTCGCCAGACAGGGCACTCGCGGGAAGGGCGTCTACAACCGCAGAGGCGATTTTCGATCAGGGCGTGCTTCCAGATGAAGTTCAACTCTCCCGCCGAGAAGAAGCCCTCGACCTGGCCCAGGCTGTTCGAGAGGATCGTACTCCCGCTCCGTCCGAAACCGGCGATGTAAAGGACCTTCGTGGGCGCGTTATCCACGGCCCTCTTCCCCACCGGAACGCCGACCTCGCCGCAGTACGCGCTGCGCGACGTTCCAGAAGGCTCCGAGGAACTCCTTGTCCGTCTCAGAGAGCCCGAATAAGAATAGCAGTGCCAGGTAACCTGTCCCAAAGATCGCCCCGACGACCGCTATGGTGATGAGCACCGGCATAGGCAGAAACAGGTTTACCAGGAAGGCCAGCGCGGCGGCGGCCAGGCCGGCAAGCAGCGGCTTCAGCCACGCGAGGTTATACGGCCAGAAGCCGAGGCGTCGTCGGACGGCCAGTAGGGTGGCCGTGTTCTCTATGACGATGCCAGAGGCCATTCCGATGGCGGCGCCGAGGATCTTGCCTTCAGAAGTAGGCGCGGTCACGATTAGGACGGTGCTGACGGAGAGACCGATCATGGCCGCGATAGCGGTGGCGATCATGACGACGTTCTGGTTCTCGGTCATCGCAAGCATCCGCGGCGTCGGGCCGACAGCGGAACTGTAGAGCTGCGCCACGGCCACGATGATCAGGGCCGCGATGCCTTCGATGTACTTCTCGCCGAAGACGGCCAGGACCTCGTAGGAGAGCAACGCGAGCAGCAAAAAGATGCCGAACGCGCCCGTAAAGATCCAGCGAGATATGTCTTTGTAGAGCCGGTCGAGGTCACCCATCTCCCCGCGTGAGTAAAAACTGGAGATCATCGGAGAGAAGATGCCGGAGAAAGCGAAGCGCACGATGGTCGAGAGCGTAGCCGTGCGGGCGGCGGTGCCGAAGACCGCCACGGGGGGCCCGATCGCGAAGATCCCAAGCACAAGCAGCGCCGACCACGTGTTGAGGTACTGCGCGCCGGTGGTAATGCTCATCGGCACCGAGACGTTGAACAGCGCCTTGGTCTCGAACTTCGCCGGAACGCTGCGGTCGAAGATCTCCGGAAACAACTTCCACAGATAGTAGACGGCGACCGCGGAGCCCAACGCCATAGAGATGCCGTAGGCCGCTATGATACCCACGGTCTCCGTACCTAGCAGGTAGAAGACGAAGAGGAATCCCAGGAACAACGCGGGGCGGATTATCTGCTGTACGTAGCTCGCGTAGGTGACCGTCTGGAACCCCTGCGTAGCCCAGAGTAGCATCATCATGAACACGAAGAACGGCAACACGACCGCGAAAGCCCGGAGCACCGGCGCCATGGAGTAGTCCCGGAACTCCCAGTTTTGCACGATCTCCAAGCTTGCCCCGAGGAACATGATGGCGGAAATGACCATACTCAAGGCGAAGGTGATCGCAACAGCCTGGATTATCGTCCCCTTGACTCTTGCGGTGTCCTCCTGCGCCCGGTAATGGGCTACGTAGCGCACAACACCGTTCTCCATGCCGAAGCGCGACAGGATCTGCGCGCCATTCAAAATGGCGACACCCGCCTGGTAGAAGCCTTGTGCCGTGGGCCCGAACAGACGTGCCATGGCGAGCAGAGAGAAGTAGCCGAGCACGCGCCCGATCCCCTGCCCCGCCGTGCTGATGCCGGCTCCCCTCGCTACCCGCGCAACGTAGGAGTCGTCCTTGTCTTCACCGAGCGAGTCGGTCTCGGCGACGCCCGGTACCCCGGAGGGAGCGTCGCCTGCCGCTTCGGGCGGCCGGGCGTGTCTTTCGGCCCCCGTTCCGGGCTCTCCGTCGGGCACGGCCTCACCGCGCGGCGAGTTTCCTTCCATAGTCACGGCGCTAGATTATAGAGGTTTTGGCGCGGGAGGCGAGGATCGCGTAGAAGCGCGCTTTTTGCGCCAGAAGGACACGAGACCGTGGATTAGCAGGGAGAGACCCAGCCAGACCCAGCCGGCGCCGAAGATCGCCCACAGCACCGCCCCGGACGTCCCGAAGTCGTGGAGGAAGGAGATCAGGCCGCATAGGCCCCCGATCACGAACGGCAACAATCCCCAGGTCGGCAAAGCGCCATCCTTCGGGGCAAAGATCCCGAAGAGCATCGAGCCCGCGGCCAGCAGAAGGAGCCCCAGCCGGAAGGTCCTCCAGGCGGGGGCCGTCATGATGTAGATGTTGTCCAGCCGGAGCCAGTACAGGCCCACGTCGCCCATGATGATCAGCACGAGCCCCACGGCCGCCGCGAAAAATCCGATTTTCTCCAGCCAGCCGGAGCGGCCTGATTGCCGGAGCTGCAGCCCGATCAGGCCCACCAGAAGTAGCAGCGGGGCCGAGGGAAAGAGCTTCCAGAACACATCGGGGGTCTTGAACTTGAGGTCGGAGAGATGGACACCCAGGGGCGCGAGCGCCCACAGCGCGCCGCCGGGCACGCACAGCAGCCCGACCCACCTTATGAGGAACCGAATCAGACCGCGCAATGCCTCTCCCGTGTGCTTATCCCTGAACCGTGCGTCTTACCAACTCAATACTTTGGCAGAGGACCCCCCGCATCCGCAAGCACGTAGTCCTCGAACATGCGCTTTACGATGTCGGGATTGCCGCCGGCGATGTTGTTCTTCATGTCCGGGTCGGCCTCCAGATCAAAGAGATTCGCCTCCGTCCGGTCGTTGCGGGCGGACATTATGTATTGCTCGTCGCGGGCCCAGACATAATCATCGTAGCCTAAAGTAAAGTGGGGGCGCTCCTCTTCCGGCGCTCCGCCGTCGAGGATCGGGGTGAGATCCTGCCCGTTCATCGCACCCGGCTGCTCGATGCCCAGGGCGCCGAGCACCGTTGGGGCTACGTCGTGGATGGAGGCGAAGTAGTCGCTGGTCTCTCCCGCGCCCCTGCCCTCGGGATGGCGGATGAAGAATGGAACGTCCGTGAGCTCAGGATAGAGAGCCGGGAAAGGCTTGCCGGTGTAGCCGTGCTCTCCGAGGGCGACGCCGTGGTCGGAGAGGACCATGAGCAGAGTGTTCTCCGCGAGCCCGAGATCGTCCACCCGGTTCAGGAAATTTCCCAGCCAGCGGTCCACCATCGTGACCTCCGCGGCGTAGAGGGCGCGCATCCTTTCGAGCTCGCGGTCGGTGATCCAATCGTCCTTGCTGTAGTTGGGGACGATGGGCTCGGGGCCGTCGTAGCCGTCGCTGTACATGTTGACGTACTCCTCGGGCGGGTCCCAGGGCTCGTGGGGATCGAAAGAATCCACCACGAGGAAGAACGGCTGGGCCTCGCGGGCCAGTTCCAGGAACTCTCCGGAGCGGGTGAAGACCTGCGGCGCAAAGTAATCCTCTTCTCCCTTGCGGTGGCGGGTGTTGGCGAGGTACTGCCGGACCTTGTCGCGCATGCTTCCATCGTTGCCTGGGACCGTGTAGCGGTTAACCTGGCTCTCGGGGATGGAGAGCGTGGAGCGGTAGTGATCACGTTCCTGACCCCGGATGAAGTCGAAGACGTCGAAACCGCGCTGAAAGTTCATCGAAGCCTTGAACTCGTGCTGGGTGTCGGTGATGAGGACCGTGTTGTAGCCCTCGGGTTTTAGGATCTCCGTGAGGGTGGTCTCATCTTCGGGGATGCGCTGCCAGCCAGCCGGGAAGTAGGTCTCTCCCTTCTGGGGGATCCAGTTCCTGAAAGGCCAGGTCCTTATGCCGGTATAGATGGCCCGGCGGGCGGGGATGGTGGGGATGGACTCGGGGTACGCCCGCGTGAAGCGCAGGCTCTCCCCCGCCAGGGCGTCGAGGTTGGGGGTCCGGATCCAATCGTTCCCGTAGACCCCGATGTGGTCCTTGCGGAAGCTGTCCAGGATCACCATTATCACGTTCATTCTCGACCCTCCACTAGGAAGATAGGCGCAGCCCGAACTGGCGGCCGAAGAACCCAGAAGGGCGGTCCCCGCGGTCCCTGCTCCGGCCGCCTTCAGAAATTCTTTGCGCGTCAGCGTGCGGCGCAACCTGCTCCTTCTCGGAAAAATTCACCGGTTTCTTGCGTAACGCAATATACTCGTATTTAACCCCTGCAGAGCCCTTTGGCAAGGCATCAACCCCGACGGGGCGCATACTCCGTGTTCCTACGCGGCGCCGAAGAAGCGTAGTGTCTCCCGCAACCCCGCCGCGAGGTCCATCTCAGGCCGCCATCCGAAAGTATCTCCGGCACGCGCCGGAGACACGCTGCTGCGGCTCTGCTCGCCCGGCTTGCCGGGACCGTGCTCCGGAGGCAAATCCTTGCCGGACGCTTCCAGCAGCAACTCGTAGAGACGGTTCACATCCGTCTCTACGCCAGTACCCACGTTGTATGCGCCGGGAGGGGTCTCACTCTCCAGGGCGAGGACGTTGGCGCGGGCCACGTCACCAACGTACACGTAGTCGCGGGTCTGCTCTCCTGTGCCGTTGATGGTCGAGGTCCGGCCATCGCGCAGGTTGCCGCAGAAGATGGCCACCACCCCGGCCTCACCGTGCGGGTCCTGGCGCGGGCCGTACACGTTGGCGTAGCGCAGGGCCACGTACGGAAGCCCGTACTGTGTCTCGTAGTAATGCAGGTACCGTTCCCCGGCCAGCTTGGAGACGCCGTAAGGAGAAACGGGGTACTGCGGATGGTCCTCCGGGGCCGGAAACTCCCGCTGCTCGCCGTAGACCGCCCCGCCTGTCGAAGCAAAGACGAACTTCTGGACCTCGTGCTCCACGCAGTTCTGCAACAGCCGGACGGTGCCGATCACGTTCACGTCCGCGTCGAAATCCGGCTCACGGACGCTGCGGCGCACGTCCATCTGGGCCGCCTGATGCGCGACTACCTCCGGCCTGAACTCCTCGAAAACTTCATCGAGCCCGGAACGGACGTCAGCTTCGTAGAAGCTGGCGCCCTCGGGGACATTCTCCCGCTTCCCGGTCGAGAGGTTGTCCGCGACGGCAACCTCGTAACCGCGCTCCAGAAGGTGATCTGCCACGTGCGACCCGATGAAGCCAGCCCCGCCGGTGACAAGAACCCTCATGGTCCGGCGGGCGTCTCCACACGCCCCACACGCTGTTTGAACCAGCTTATGGTCGCTTCGAGGCCTTCACGGGCCGGCGTGCGCGGTTCCCAACCCAGACTCTGCCGGGCGCGGGTTATGTCCGGGCAACGCTGCTTCGGGTCGTCCTGCGGGAGCGGTTTGTAGGAGATCTCGCTCCGGCTGCCGGAGAGTTCCAGGATCAACGCCGCCACCTCCTTCACCGTGTATTCGGTAGGGTTGCCGATGTTCACCGGCCGCCACTCTTCGCCGTGCATCAGGCGGAAGACGCCCTCCACGAGGTCGTCCGCGTACTGAACGCTCCGGGTCTGGGAGCCGTCGCCGTAGAGGGTGAGCGGGGCACCCGAGAGCGCCTGGGTGGTGAAGTTGGGGATCATACGCCCGTCATCAGGGCGCATCCTGGGCCCGTATGTATTGAAGATGCGCACGATGCGGGTGTCCACGTCGTGGTGGCGGCGGTAGGCCATTGTGATGGCCTCGGCGTAACGCTTCGCCTCATCGTAGACGCCGCGAATGCCGATGGGGTTGACGTTCCCCCAGTAATCCTCGCGCTGGGGGTGGACGAGCGGATCCCCGTAAACTTCGGAGGTCGAGGCCAGCATGAGCCGCGCGCCCTTCGTGCGGGCGAGACCCAGCGAATTGTACGTGCCGAGGGCTCCGACCTTGAGGATCGGGATCGGGATGCGCTCGAAGTCCACGGGGCTCGCGGGGGATGCGAAGTGGTAGATCTCATCCAGCCCCCCCGCGACGCCTATGTGGGTCGTCACGTCGTGATCCACGTACTCGAAATCCGAGTCCTTGAGATGGGCCACGTTATCCAGGGACCCGGTACGCAGGTTGTCCATGCAGATAACGCTGTAACCTTCCGCGAGCAGCCGCTCGCAGAGGTGGCTCCCTAGAAATCCAGCCCCGCCCGTGACGAGCGCCCGCTTCTTGCCCCCGCTACTCACGCCCGAAGCCCCTATAGAGCAGCCCGGCGTCGCGGGCCAGGGTCGCGTCCAGGGCGTTGCGGCCGTCCACCAGGAGCTTCGGTGGCTCCATGAGGGACGAAGCCTCCTTCAGGTCGAGGCCCCGGATGTCCTCCCACTCCGTGACCACGACCGCCGCGTGCGCCCCGGAGAGCGCCTCGTAGGGGTCGAATACGACCTTGAGATCGGGGAGACGACGGGCGGCGGCCTTTCCGGCCACGGGGTCGTAGCCCATCACCCGCACGCCGCGGGAGACGAGGGCACGGGCGATCTCCAGGCTCGGGGCCTCCCTGATGTCATCGGTATTCGGCTTGAAGGCGAGGCCGAGCAGGGCGATGCGCTTGCCCTTCAGGGTGTGCAGGTCGTGCTGGAGCTTGGAGATCACACGCCGCCGCTGACGCTCGTTCACTGAGACCACGGAATCCAGGAGCGTCGGCTCGTAATCGTACTCGCGGGCTATGGAACGCAGCGCCGAGACGTCCTTAGGGAAGCAAGAGCCACCCCATCCGATGCCGGGGTTCAGGAAGCGGCTGCCGATGCGGGCGTCCAGCCCTATGCCCGTCGCCACGCTGGAGACGTCCGCGCCGACAAGCTCGCAGACGTTGGCGATCTCGTTGATAAAGCTGATCTTGGTGGCAAGGAAGGCGTTGGCGGCGTATTTGATCATCTCGGCGCTCGCCAGGTCCGTGGTGACGAACGGCACCGCCGCCCGCGGCCTCGGGTCCATCTCCGTCGGAAAGGTTTGCTCGATTATGGGCTTGTACAGTTCCCTCATGGTGTCCAGCGCGTCGCGCCCCTCGGAGCCGAGCACGATCCTGTCTGGGAACAGCGAATCGTAGACCGCGCTCCCCTCCCGCAAAAACTCCGGGTTGGATACGACGCGGTAGTCTACGTCCACCCCATCGTTTTCGGCGGCACCTTCACGGACGAGCATCGAAACGTAGTCACCGGAGCCGACGGGGACGGTGCTCTTGTTGACCACGACGAGCGGGTGCTCGCGGTGTGTCCCGGCCAGCGCGCCGCCTATGCTGCGGGCGACGGCGGCGACGCTCCCGAGGTCCGCCGAGCCATCGTCGCCCTGCGGGGTGTCCACGGCGATAAAGACCACGTCCGAGTCGCGCACGATCTCCGGCAGGCTCGTAGTAAACGAGAGCCTGCTACTCCGCACGCCGCGCGAGACGAACTCCTCCAGGCCAGGCTCGAAGATCGGCATCCGGCCCTCCCGGAGTTGCTCGACCAGAGCCTCGTTCTTGTCCACGCACGCGACCCTGTGCCCGACATGCGCCAGGCAGGCTCCCGTCACTAGCCCGACGTACCCGGACCCCACCACTCCGACGCTGAAACTCTCGGCCAAAACCTCTCCCTCTGTAGCCTGTCAGCCTGTCAGCTACCGTTTAGATCGTCGCATCCACGCCGCGCAAAAGCAACCGCGTCCCAGGCCGGAGACATAGCGGGCCCGGGCTTTCCTCCCCGGTTCTCTTGCTGAAATTGTCGACAGGCTGACGTGCCGCCAGGCTATTCTAATATGCGCCTTCGCGGCGCAGCACTGCTCCCAGGGTTCGGAGTATGATCTTCACGTCAAAGGAGAGCGACCAGTTCTCCATGTAGTAGAGATCCAGGCGCACCATCTCTTCAAAAGAGAGGTCGCTGCGCCCGCTGGTCTGCCAGTAGCCCGTCATCCCGGGGATGGTCCCGAGCCGTCTCTTGTGGGCCTCCTCCATCCGCAAGAAGTCTCGTACCGGCAGGGGCCTGGGGCCGACCAGGCTCATCTCACCCTTGAGCACGTTCACGAGTTGAGGCAACTCGTCTATGCTCCAGCGCCGCAAAAAGCGCCCGACCCTGGTCACGCGCGGGTCGTTCCTCATCTTGAAGATCGGCCCCTCGACCTCGTTCAACGCTTCCAGTTCCCGCAGGTGCCGCTCCGCCTCCTCCTGCATTGAGCGGAACATCAAGCAGACGAAGATTCTCTCGTCTGCTCCCACCCGTTTCTGGCGGAAGAACACCGGCCCAGGCGAATCGAGCCTGATGGCGAAGGCCACGGCCAGGAAGGGTACGGAGAGGAGCACGAGACCAACTACGGAGACCACCATGTCGAGGGTCCGCTTGAGGGCCCTCTGGGTGTTGTCCAGCCGGGGATAGCCGACCTCGAGCAGCGGCAGGCCCAGACCCTCGGAGAGGATTATGCGGCCCCGCATCAGGGCGAGGGCCCCTGGCACGACCCTGAGCGGCACCCCGCGCAGCCGCACGGAGCGTAGCAACTCCAGGAGGTAGTCGTCGGGCAGTCGCTCGGCCCCGACGAGGACGACGCCCCGGGCATCCGTGTGGTCCAGCGCCCTTCGCAGCGCGGCTAGTAGCGCATCGGGGTCCTTGTCTCCCAAGTCAACCTCGCCCGCCAGGGCGTAGGCGCCCGGCGCGTCTTCCATCGTCCTGCGCACCCGCGCCCGATCCCTTTCACTACCCACCACCAAGACGGGCGACTGGCCGAAGCCGCGGCGGTAGATCCTGCCTATGATTTGCTCGTAGAGGACCCTGATCGCGGCGGCGCACGACAGGGCGAGGAAGGCGGCCGGCAGTATCTCGCCGAGCCCGAGCCCGGTCCCCGGATAGACCGCCGCCCCGACCGCCGCAAGGCCAGCCCAGCAGAAGGCGGCCCCGATCAACGCCCCCGGGTTGCGGCGGACCGGTGCCCGATCGTAGAGGCGGAATGCGGCGAAGAGGGAGATCCAGGCCGCCAGCAACAATGGCGCGAGGTCCAGGACCGGGTCCAACCTATCACCACCCAAAAACCAGGCCGCGCCGGACAGACCGAGTACCAACGAGAGCCCGTCCGCGAACGCCAGAACCACGAAGCTCAAAGACCGCCGTAAGGATTTGAAGCTTAGAAGCCTCTTCAGAGTGTTTTTCATGATCCGCATGGGGTCCTCCGAGGGAGAAGTATACCGCCCGGAGAGCCCTTCCCGCGCCGAAGCCGCGGCCACCTCGGTTGCTGACCTATACCGCCGGACGCACGTTATCGGTCCTTGATGGAGACGAAGATCTCGTAATCCGCGTGGGTCCGGTTGTGACCGGCGCGGGCCCGTGCCCGCAGGCGACGGGCGAGAAGACGTGGTTCCATCTGTTCAGAGGGTAGATAACGATGAAATCGTCGTTCGTGTAGTATCACGCGGTGAGCTTGTATAAGGTTGAAAGTGAGACGTAGAGTGGCCAGGCGAAAAGCGGCAAAATGAGAGCTGTGGAGGAGCGGTTAAGACCCTACGCGGGCGAACACCCAGCCGTCTTCAAGCTCGAAAAGTGGTTCCAGATCTACGCGGGCAAACACCCAGCCGTCTTCTACAGTCTGTACCGGCTGGCGCGCAAGGATCGTGCGCGCGTCGTGACCCCGGACACGCAACTGGTCATGGAGGGGTTCCCGAGGTCGGCCAATTCGTTTGCCAGGGTGGCCTTCAGCAGGGCGCAAAGCGAGAAGGTGCGCATTGCCTACGGTCTCCACGTTCCGGCGCAGGTGATCCGGGCGGCACGGTGGCGGATACCCACCCTGGTGCTGATACGAAACCCCAAAGACGCCGTGCTGTCTTACGCCGTGCGAGACCCATTATCCGTCGACCAGGCCCTCAGATACTACCTCTCGTTCTACGAGACGATCGAGAAGTACCGCGACGCGTACGTCCTGGGACGCTTCGAAGAGGTAACAGGGGACTTCGGACAGGTCATCCAACGCGTAAACGACAGGTTCGGGACCACGTTTTCTCCTTTTCGTCACGACGAACAGAACGTCGGCGATGTGTTCGCCCGTCTGGAGAGAAATACCAGGAAAAAGTTCGGAGAGACGTACTGGGAAGACAAAGTTTCGCGCCCTTCCGCCACACGAGAGAGGACGAAGGACGAAGTAGGCTACGATCTGGAGAACCCGAAACGGAGAG
>JACCTS010000379.1 GCA_013812245.1 Rubrobacter sp. | reverse complement strand
CCCATGATCGGGGCGAAGTCCGGCGTCATGTCGCACAAGCCCGCCCACTGACGGAGCACGCGCATCCTTGCTAAAGAGGGCATGAGCTCGAGTACGTGCCCGGCCAGGCCCTCGGTGAACTCGAGCGAGCCCCGCATCGAGTACGAGGTGAAAGGGTCCACGCTGGCGCCGAAGACCAGTTCCCCCCGGTCTGTCTGGCTGACGTAGACGTGCAGCGTGCCGGAGACTATGACCGGGTCGAGGAAGGGCCTCACGGGTTCGGTGACGGCCGCCTGCAGTGGGAGTGTGCTTATGGGCATCTTAACGCCGGCCATGTCCGAGATCAGGGTGGACCATCCCGCCGTGCAGTTGACCACGACGCGCGTGGAGATGTCGCCCCGACTGGTACGCACGCCCCGGACCCTGCCATCCGCCACGTCAATGCCAGTCACCTCGGTGTTCTGGTGGATGTGGGCGCCGAGGGCGTCAGCGCCGCGGGCGTAGCCCCAGACCACCGCGTCGTGTCGGATGATGCCGCCGGGTGGGTGGTAGAGCGCGCCGAGTATGGGGTAGCGTGCGTCCTCGGAGGTGTCCATGTAGGGGACGAGGTGTTTGATCTCCTCGGGTCCGATGACCTCGGAGTCCACGTTCTCCAGCTTGTTGACCTCGGCCCGCCAGTGCATCGTGCGCAAAGCGCCGTCGCTGTGGGCGAGGGTAAGGTGGCCGCGCTGGGCGAACATCGCGTTGAAGTTCAGGTCCCCGGACAGGGTCTCGTAGAGCTTCACGGAGCGATCGTAGAAGCGCACGCCCTCCGGTGTCAGGTAGTTGGAGCGGATGATCGCCGTGTTGCGCCCCGACCCCCCGCCGCCGATGTAACCCTTCTCCAGGACGGCCACGTTCGTTATGCCGTGGTCCCTGGCCAGGTAGTAGGCGGTCGCCAGCCCGTGCACCCCGCCGCCGACGATCACGACATCGTAGCCCGGCCGCAGGTCGTGCGCGCGCCAGGCCCGCGGCCAGTCTTCGCCCGAGAGGCCGTGACGGATCAGGTCGAACGCCGAGTACCGGCCGGGCCTGCGCTGACCGTTCGCCCGGTGGCCGTTACGGCCGAAGGTCCCCAACTGCTCCCTCCCGTCGTGGCGCGAGGTGTCCGTCGCCGGAACCCGGCATATTTCGGCGCCACTTCTCCGTGCTCTCCACCTGGTTGAACGTATAGAAGTGGAACCCCTCGACGCCGTGCTCCCGATCACCGAGGTGAGGCGCAAGCTCCCTCACCAGCCCGTCGGGGCTGTAGCCGCCGGACTTCAGGAGGTCGGCGATGAGGCTCCTCATCAGGCTGGCGTGTTTCCTGAGGAACCTCGCCGACTCCCCCACGCCGATCTTGCGGGAGATCTGCAGCAGCCTCTTTCTGTTCACGACCCCCGGCACCCCGACCAGGACGGGCAACGAGACCCCCAGCCGCCGGATGCCGGCGACCCAGTCTAGGATGAGCCCGGGATCGAAGCACATCTGGGTGACAACGTACGTGGCGAATCGTTGTTTGTCCAGTAGCGCCCGGCGCAGGACCTCGGCGTCGATCAGGGGGTGTCTCTCGGGGTAACCGCCCACGCCGATCTCCTCGAAGCCGTGCCCCAGCTCTGCCATCGCACAGAGCAACTCGAACGCGCTCGCATATGGACCGACGGACTCTCTGGCGTCGCCCCCGATGACGAAGACCTCCTTCACTTCGAGGTCGCCCAGCCGCCCCACTATCTCTTCCAGGTGCGCCCTGTCGGCGACGAGGCGGGCGGAGACGTGCGGCACGACCCGGAAACCTTGCTCCGCCAGACGTTCAGCGAGCCGCAGGGTGCCTTCGATGCCCTGCGCCGGCGAGCAGGTTATGGCGACCGTCGCCTCCTGCGGGAGGTCGCCCATCCACTCGTCCGCCCCTCTGGTCGGGATCACCTCGTACCTGGGCCGCGCGAGCGTCGTGCGCAGGGCTCCCCCGCTCTCGTCGCCGGCCTTTACCCCCGAAGGGGGTCGGCTGGTACGTGGCCGGTCCACCGGAAGGGCTCCCCGAACTAGTACGACTTCGTAGTTTCTTTCCGGAGATCTGTCTTGGGGGTCTGCTTCTTCGGGTCGATGAAGGGCCGCTCCACGACCCTGGCCGTGACCTCGCCGACGTTCGACCTCACCGTGATCTCGGTTCCCAGATCAGCGTGCTCGATGGGCACCAGGGCGT
>JACCTS010000377.1 GCA_013812245.1 Rubrobacter sp. | reverse complement strand
CTCCTCCCACCTTGCCGGAAGCTTCCCTACCGGCCAATGACGGCACACGGCGAAACCCGGCACAGCCGCGGAGCACTTGGTCACCCGCCTTCCTAGAGTAGAGATTCCTGGCAACCGAGCTTCCGGGGCAACGGAGTTCTCGGAAACTCGCAGACATGAGGACAGAAAGAGAGCCGGGGTGGTTAGACCCCGGCCCATGTAACTATAGGACTCTCTGCTACTTGCTAAAAGCCTCGGCCAGGGCCTTGATCTGGATAGACAGCGCACTCTGGGTCAGGAATACCACCAATCACAGGCGCATTTTCTCCTTGTCCCTTTTCGCATGGTGCAGTTGTTTTAAGTTCGCGTTCTCCCGCGCGAGCCTTACCAGGAGCGGCTATGGCCGGCAGGGCCATAGCCGCCAACATCGCCGCCATAACTAGAGCCACCGACAGAACCAAAAGTATGCGCCTCATAGTACGCAACCTCCTTCTTGCTTGAGGTAGCCGGTTGCACCACTGGCTCCCTTCGCCCCTTAGGTGCCCTATGTTCAGGACAAAGTTCTTAGCCTCTACCTCTCGTACTAGAACCGTATCCCTTAACGACAAACCTGTCTATACACAGAGAAGGCATAGCTTGCTGTTTCTCATCAATTTGTTTGAAAGCTAGAGGTTGGTAACGGTAATTTGTGCTAATTACCAGCATCTAGAGTCGCTAAAGCGCTTACGCCTAGCTGGAGAGGGGAGCCTCTATTCACTTAATCGCCCAGAAGGTGCTTGCTCGGAAGGCCGTATTCAGCATCCTGGATAGTCGCTCTCCCCACTCGTGTCCAGGACGTCATGTCGTCCGTTTTCTGGTCGCGGGTAATCACAACATCTGGTGCGGTTGGATAAAGATGCGTGCCCGTGGATGTTTCTCGCTCCACTGATTGCGATCCTCGGAGCGCGCCGGCACCTGTCGCCGCCACCCCAACCCCGGACATCTTCCTCAGCCCCACGAAACTCCTCACCCCTTCACCCGTATCCCTGGATCATCAACAAACCTGCGTTGACAAACAGACTGTATACGATAACGTTTAAGGAGGTTAAGTAAGCAACTTAAATAAACATTGGATGAACTGGAGAGGCGTTTGGATCGCCAGGAGATCGTGGACGAGGTCATGATGTTGTTGCCGGTGCTGGGGCGTGGGGTTGGGAAGCCGACGCCGGTGGAGATGGCCGAGATCTCCCGCCGGGGAGGGCCAGGCGCGTCGGAGGCCCACGTCTCGCCAGGACACGTGCAGGTACTGATCTCGCTTTCCCGCGGACCACGTTCTGTTGGGCAATTGGCGGAGGCCGTGGGAGTATCGCCGCCGGCCGTGACCCAGCTCGTGGACCGTCTGGTGGAGCACGGCTTAGTCGAGCGGCGCCACGACGAGAAAGACCGGCGGATGGTGCTTGTGGACTACGTTTCGGGGATGCACGATGTCGCGCGCGGGATAGTGGAAAGTCGTCGGCGTCATCTCGAAAAGGTGATCGGGAAACTTACCAACGAGGAGGCGGCGGCGTTCCTGAAAGGCTTGAAGATGGTGGTGGAGAGCTTCGCAACCGCGCCGGAGGAGGAGAACTAGATGCAGGCTGTCGTCCGCTGGTGTTTGAGGAATCGCTCGGTGGTGTTCCTGGCGGCTTTCATTCTCATCGCCGCCGGGGCCTACGCCACGACGCGGCTCAACCAGGAGCTTCTACCCGACATAGAGTTCCCCATCATAACCGTCTCCACCCCGGTACCCGGAGCGGGGCCCGAGGTGGTGGACGAGCAGGTCACGCAGCCCGTCGAGAGCGCTGTCGAGGGCATCGAGGGCATAGAGAGCATCCAGGCGACATCCGCGGCGGGCTTCTCTGTGCTCGTGGTGGAGTTCGGGCTCGATGTGGACACCGAAGAGGCGGAGCGGGAGATCAACAGCAACCTGAGCGGTGTCGCGCTGCCGGAGCAGGCGGAGACTCCTGAGGTGAATCGCCAGTCGGCCTCGGAGTTCCCGATCCTCAACGTCTCACTCTCGGCCAAAGACGGCGACCTCGCCAGCGTCACCAGGTACGCCGAGGACGAGGCTATCCCGCGCATCGAGGACGTGGAGGGCGTTGCTTCGGCGGATCTCGTCGGCGGCTCCGAGCGGCAGTTCAAGATACGGCTGAAGCCCGATAAATTGAAGGATACCGGCGTGCCCGCCGAGGCGGTGGTCGGTGCGATCTCCGGCTCGAACGTGAAGGCGCCCGTCGGCGACGTGCGGATCGGCGACCTCTCCACCCCCATCCGAACCACCAGCGAACTCAAGACCGTCGAGCAACTGCGCGACCTTCCCGTCGGCGTCTCTAGTGAAGCTCCGGCCGGAGCATCGGGTGGTGCGCCTGCGGGGATTCCCTCTGGTGCGCTCCCTGGCGGTTCCGTCGCCGGAAGCGCTCCCCCGGCCGGAGCTTCGGCGCCTCCCGTTGGAGCCTCAGCGGGTGCGAGCGCCGCTGCTTCGGCGTCCGCCGCACCTTCTGCCGCACAGGCCGCCGAGGCGCCGGAGCCGGTGTTGTTGGGGGAGGTGGCGGAGGTGCGGGAGGTCAGTTCGGACATCTCCGGCATCTCGCGGACCAACGGGGAGCCGAGCCTTGGCCTCAACGTCACCAAGGAGCCCGAGGCGAACACCGTCGAGGTCGCCGATGGCGTGACGAAGGCGCTGAAAAAAGTGCGCAGTGATCTCGGCGATGATGAGGTGAACGTGCTCTTCAACTCCGCTGAGGACGTGGAGGAGTCCGTCAGCGGGCTCGTGGAGAAGGCCCTGATCGGGGGCGCGCTCGCCATCCTCATAATCTTCCTTTTCTTGCGCAGTCTGCGGGCCACCCTCGTCACGGCGGTCTCGCTGCCGACCTCGATCCTGGCGGCCCTCCTGTTCTCGTGGGCGGACAACCTCACCCTGAACATCATCACCCTCGCCGGCCTGACCATCGCCGTTGGACGGGTGGTGGATGACGCCATCGTGGTTCTGGAGAATTCCTACCGCTACGTCCAGCAGGGCTACGAGCCGGAGGATGCGGCCCGTATAGGAGCCAGTGAAGTAGCCAGCGCCATCACCTCATCGACCCTCACTACGACCGCCGTGTTCCTGCCGCTGGGGCTCGTCGGCGGCATCGTCAGCAAGTTCTTCCTCCCGCTCTCCCTCACCGTCGCCTTCGCCCTGCTCGCCTCCCTGATCGTCTCGATAACCGTGATCCCCGTGCTCGCCAGCGCATTCATCAAACGCCGGGCCTCCCAAGAAGAGACCACGCCTGACACCCAGACGGGGGACTACTTCCTCGAAGACTACGAGAGTCGGCGGACCCGACGCGGCCCACGGGTGTTCCGGGCGATCTTCGTGACCCTGCTGGTCGTGGCCGCCCTCTTCGCGGGAGCCGTCGCGGCGGCGGGGGTCGGGTTGCTGGATGGGATCTCCTGGCTACCGGCGAACCTTGTCAGCCGCCTGGGCGACCTTGCGGACACCGCCCAGAATGCCGTTGCCAATGTGGACACGAGTTCGCCCGTGTTCCTTGCTGTCGCCGGGACGGTGGCGGGGCTCCTGATCCTGGTTCTCGCCATCCCCGCGGTACGGGCGGCGCGGCGGCGGGACGATGAAGGTTCGGACGAGAGGGGATGGCTCGTCGCCCTGTACACGCCGGTCCTGCGGTGGGCTCTCCGGCACAGGCCTTCGGTCCTTTTCCTCGCGCTCCTGGCGTTCGTTGGAGGACTTGCCGCCATACCGTTCCTCGCGGTTAGCTTCTTCCCGCCGAGCGAAGAGCGGCTCTTGCAGGCGACGGTCGAACTGCCCGCCGGAACCGCCGCCGGGAAGACTGAGCAACGGCTCAGGCCCTACGAGGACTTCATGCTCGGCGACCCTGGCGTGGACGGCTATCAGCTCTCCATCGGCGGGGAGGACAACTTCACTCCGGACCAGCCCCTGCGCGCCAACAACCAGGCCCAGGCTTTCATCGCCGTCAAGGAGAGCGCCAACGTCCAGAAGACCCTCGCACGGCTGGCTGATGAGGGCAGCGACCGCTACGGTGACGGCTTCCAGGTCCAGATCCTCCAGCAAGGGCCGCCGACCGGCGGCATCGAGATCACCATTCTCGGTGGCTCCGAAGATGAGTTGCGGAAGGCGTCGGAGACCGTGGTGGACGAGCTCGACAAGAACGACTCCATCACCAACGTGCAGAGCGACATCTCGGACGTGAGCCCTGAGGTCGAGGTGCGGGTGAACTCTGAAGAGGCGGCGAAGTCCGGTCTCTCCCCGACAGGCGTCTCGACCACGCTCGGCACCCTGCTCGGCGGTGGGCCGCCGATCACCGTCGGCGACACACCAGCCACCGTCGGTGTGCCGGAGAGTTCGTTGAACTCGCTGGAGGACGTGCGGAACCTGCCCGTCGGTTCCGGCCAGACCGTGGACGACGTGGCGGAGGTACGGGAGGTCGAGGCGCCGTCGGCCATCAGCCGCTCCGATGGCGAGCGGGCCGTGACCGTCACCGGCACCATCACCTCCGAGGACACCAGCTCCGTCTCCAACGATGTCACTTCCTCACTTTCTAGCCTCGATCTATCAGATGGCGTGACGGCCAACGTCGGAGGCGAGTCCGAAGATATCGAGGAGAGCTTCAGGAACCTGTTCCTCTCCATCATCGTGGCGCTCGTGCTGGTGTACCTGATCCTGGTCGTATTCTTCGGATCTTTGCTGGTGCCGCTCGTCATCCT
>JACCTS010000349.1 GCA_013812245.1 Rubrobacter sp. | reverse complement strand
TGAAACCCCTCCGGGAAACGCCGCCGTTCTCCCTCTCCAATGTGTACGCCCTTTCCGTCGACGTGGCCGGTCCGTTATGATAACCAATAATGGAATCTTCGATTAATGGGCACACCTTCGCTGCCGCCGCCGGGACGCCCTACGCAGCCGAGGCTGCAGCCGAGGTGTACCGTGCCGGGGGCAACGCCGCCGATGCCGCGGTCGCTGCGGCTGCAGCGGTTGGCGTTACCGAGCCCCTGATGAGCTCCATCGGGGGCAGCGGGTTCGCCCTTGTCCGCGACCCGGACGGACATGCGGAGCTAATTGATTACTATGACGCGATGCCGGGTAAGGGCCTGCCGGATTCCGCTTTCGGGGCCAACGGGAACCCGCCGACGGTGACGCTGAAGTACGGCGCCGGCGTCCACTCGACGGTGGGGGCGGCATCCTGCGGTGTGCCGGGTACGCTCCGGGGATGGGAGGCGCTGCTGCGGCGGCACGGGCGTCTCACGCTGCGGGAGACGCTCGCCCCGGCGGTGCGGCTCGCCAGGGAAGGCTTCCTGCTGTGCGCGACGAGCGGGATGTGGTTCCAGGTGGCGGAAGAGGTTCTCCAGTTCACCGACGAGACCCGCAAGAACTTCTTCAAGGGCGACAGGGGATACCTGGAAGGCGAGGAGGTCCGGTTCCCGGAGCTCGCCGACACCCTCGAAGCGCTCGGGGAGACGGGGGTTGACCTTTTCTACCAGGGGGATCTCGCGCGGCGCGTCTCGGGCTACATACTCGAGATGGGCGGCATCATTACGGAGCGGGATCTCGCGGAGTACGAGCCCGTCATCCGCATGCCCCTAACCGTTCCCTACGGCGCTGGCGAGGTGTATACGAACAGCCCGCCGTCCGCCGGCGGGGCCACCCTGACGCAGATGCTCCGGGTCGTCTCCGGGTACGACCTCGCCTCCATGAGCGGGGCCGACTACGTGCGGGCGATGGCCGGCGCGATGCGCCTCGCCCTACAGGATCGGCAGACGGAGTACGGCGACGGCGCGGAGAACGCCAGAGTGGCGGAGCGGCTCACCAGCGAGGAGTACGCCGGATCGCAGCGCCACCGCATCCTGGGTGCTTTCGGCAAGGCGAACACCTCGCACCTCTCCTGCGTGGACGCGGAGGGCTTCGCCGTCTCCATCACGGCCAGCATGGGCTATGGTTCTGGCATCGTCATCCCCGGTACCGGCATCCCGATGAACAACAGCCTCGGCGAGCCCGAGCTGAACCCGCGTGGTTTCCACGCCCTGACGCCGGGTGAACGGCTCATCTCCAGCATGAGCCCGACCATCGTCTCATCGGAGGAGGGTGGCCTCATCTCGGTCGGTTCTCCGGGAGCCACGCGCATCCCGACGGCAATCCTCCAGACCATCGTGAACGTGGTGAACTTCGGGATGCCGCTCGAAGAGGCCGTGCTAGCGCCTCGAATCCACGCCGAGGGGGATCTCTTCGCGTACGAGACCGGCGCGCCCTTCACGAAACCAGAGGGCTTTGAGAGGATTTTGCCCTTCGAGGGGAAGAATATGTATTTCGGGGGCGTAAACGCAGTACGCCACGCGCCGGACGGTCGCTTCGAGGCTGCCGCGGACCCGCGGCGTTCCGGTGGCTCGGCCTTCGCGTAGCGCAGTGAAACGACCGGTCGAGATCTTCGGTGTCGCGATGGACCTGGGCCAGGGCCGCCGCGGCGTGGACATGGGACCATCCGCCATCCGCTACGCCCGGCTCACGGACGCCTTCGACGACCTTGGATACACCGTGACCGACCTCGGCAACGCAGCCGTTCCCATCCCCGAGCTCGTCGCAAGGAAAGAGGAAGTGCGGCATCTCGGAGCCGTCCGGGACGTATGCGCGGAGGTGGCAGGGCACGCGAGGGAGATGGTCTCAGGGGGGGTGTTTCCTATATTCCTGGGTGGCGACCACTCCATCGCCATTGGTACCGTCTCGGGGATCGCGGCGGAGGAGAGGACCGGCGTGATCTGGCTGGACGCCCACGCGGATTTCAACACCCCGGAGACTTCTCCCTCAGGCAACATCCACGGTATGCCGCTCGCCACCCTGACGGGGCGGGGACATCCGGATCTAGTACGCATCGGCGGCGATGGTGCGAGCGTGCGGCCCGAGGACGTGGTGATAGTCGGCTTGCGGTCCGTGGATCTCGCCGAGCGGAACCTGCTGCGGGAGGCCGGCGTCCGCGCCTACACAATGAAGGAGGTCGACGCCTACGGGGTGGCGAAAGTGGTGCGCCGGGCCCTCAAAGACCTCTCGCACCTCGATCGCATCCACCTCTCCTTCGACCTCGACGTGGTTGACCCTGAGGTTGCTCCCGGCGTCGGCACGCCCGTGCGCGGCGGTCTCACCTACCGCGAGGCGCACCTCGTCATGGAGCTCATCAACGAGGCAGACAAAGTAACCTCGCTCGACGTGGTCGAAGTCAACCCGATACTGGACGTCA
>JACCTS010000298.1 GCA_013812245.1 Rubrobacter sp. | reverse complement strand
AAGGCGTATGCCACCGTGCTTCAGAGAGCTTCGACCGCCTCCGGGGTAGGGAGCGAACCCTGCGCGCCTTCCTTTGCAACAGCCGCCGCGCCAGCCCGCACGGCGTAGGCGACGGCTTCCTCCAGCGAGTCGCCCCGCGCCAGCCTGACGGCCAGGGCTCCGACGAACGCGTCGCCCGCGCCCGTGGTATCCACCACCTGGGCCTCTGGCGCGGGAAGGCGCCCCGAGGACTTTCGATCCGCGAACACGGCGCCCGAAGCGCCCAGGGTGACGACGGCGGAGCGTGATCCCAGCTCCAGGAGCCGTGACGCGGCCGAGAGGGCCGCGTCCGTTCCTTCGACCTTCTCACCGAGCAAGAAGGCGGCCTCGTGTTCGTTGACGACCAGCGGGTCTGGTTTCTCCAGGAAATCCCGCCCCACCTCGAACGGCGGCGCCAGGTTCACCAGAACGCGGGTTCTCCTGCGTGCCGCGACCTCGGCGGCCCGCCGCACCGTCTCCGGTGAGACCTCCATCTGGGCGACGAGCACCTCCGCCACGGCGATGGTGTCTGCGGCGGCTTCGATATCCTCGTTCGTGAGGCCGCGGTTGGCTCCTGGGGCGACCGTTATGGCGTTCTCCCCGTCGGGGGTGACGGTTATGAAAGCGGAGCCGGTCTTCCATCCGGCCAGCCGCTCCACGAGGCTCGTGTCCACGCCCCACTCACGGAGGTTACTGAGCTGCGGTTCGCCGAACTCGTCGTCGCCCACCCGGCCCAGCATGACGACGGAGCCCCCGAGACGCGCGGCGGCAGCCGCCTGGTTGGCGCCTTTACCTCCGTGATGGGTGGAGAGCACGGCATCGGTGACCGTCTCGCCCGGATCGGGACGACGCTCGACTTTCAGGACGAAGTCCTGGTTTATGGAGCCGACCACGAAGACCTCGGCCATTGTTCGGTCAGCCTACTCTCAACTCAGCAGTGTCGGGACCTTGGGGTCCACGATCACGTCCAGCAGATACGGCCGCCCGGCGTTGAGACCCCGCTCTAGCGCCCCCGATAGATCCCCGGCTTTCTCCACCGTCTCGCCGGGCACGCCGAGGCCGTCGGCAACCCTGACGTAATCCACATCGCCCACGTCCAGGCCGGGGACGGTGTCGCCGATGCCGACGGAATCGCGGAATGCCTTGAGGATCGAATACCCCCTGTTGTTCACCACGACCACCAGGACGTTCGCCCCGTAGCGGGCGGCGCTCCACAGCGCCTGCACCGAGTACATTATGCTTCCGTCCCCGACCACGCACAGGACGGGACGATCCGGGTTCGCCAACTTCATCCCGACGGACGCTGGCAGACAGAACCCGAGTCCCCCGGCCGCGGACGTGATGTAGCTACCGGGCTTGCCGGGTCGGACCCACCGATGGAACGCGGGCTTGCTGGAAGCCGACTCGTCGGCGAACACTGTGTCCTCCGGGCAAACCTCCGAAATCGCGTGCATCAAGTAGTCCACCGACATCGGGTTGGTGGCCTCCGGTGCGGCGGGCGGCTCCAGGGCGGGCGGCGGTTGCCGGGTGGCCTCCGGCAGGAGCTCCGTGAGTTGCCGAATAGCCAGCTTCACGTCCCCGACCAGGCTCACGCCGGCCGCGGCGCGGTGGGCCTCCGCCGGGTCGTCGGTGACGTGGAAGAGTAGCGTGCCATCCTCGACTACCGGGCCTGGGACGTACGGGTAGTACTGGAAGACCGGCGCGCCGATGACGAGCACCACATCGTAGGGAGCGAGAAGCTCGGCGACCTTCTTCTGGGCCAGCACGAGATGCCCCCGAAAGAGCGGGTGGTTCTGCGGGAAACCGGAGAGCGGGGAGTTCGGGTCAGCCCACACCTCCGCCCGCAGCTTCTCCGCGAGCGCCACCGCGTCGTGGAAAGCGTCGGCGCGGGCGATGCCTGACCCGGCTACCACCACGGGGCGGCGCGCTTCGGTGAGGGCGCGAGCCACCCTTTCAAGGGCCTCGGGATCGGGGGCGGAGCGGTGGGAGACCTCGCGGGCGGCGAAGGGTTCGGCCTCGGCGTCCCAGTCGTTCATCGGGATGGAGAGGAAGACCGGGCCGCGAGGGTTCTGCATGGCGGTGTGGTAGGCGCGGTGGATCTCACCCGGAACGTCTTGCGCCCGGTAGGGCTCGTGGCTGCGCTTGACGTAGGGACGCGCCAGTTCGACCAGGTTGCCTGTGAGGAGGGGCTCCAGGGCGATGTGCCGGCGGTCTTGCTGGCCGGCGGTGATGACGAGCGGGGTCTTGTTGTGCCAGGCCGTGACCAGGTTGCCCATCGCGTTACCGAGGCCGGGGCCCGTGTGCAGGTTGACCAGCACCGCGCCGCCCGTTCCCCTCGCGTATCCTTCGGCCATAGAGAGGACCGTGGCCTCCTGCAATCCCAGGACGTAGCGGAAGTCATCCGGGAAATCTTTGAGAAATGGGAGCTCCGTGGAGCCGGGGTTGCCGAAGACGGTCGTCATCTCCAACTCGCGCAGGAGATCCAGGGTTGCCTCGCGCACCGTCGCCATCGCGCCTCACTTCCCGTCGGTTGCCTAACGGAACAATATATCAGGAGGTCCGTTTCAGGGGTCATCCGGGCGCAGTTTCGGTATCATGGCGGCGTGCAGGGAACCGTTCTCGACAACCGCTACAGCATCGTCCGGACTCTGGGCGACGGAGGTATGGCCCGGGTCTACCTGGCGCACGACGAGGTCCTCGACAGGGACGTGGCGCTGAAGGTCCTTTGGGAATACTTCGCCAGCGACGAAGAGTTCGTGGATCGCTTCAAGCGCGAGGCCCGCAGCGCGGCCTCGCTCTCGCACCCGAACATCGTGCAGGTCTTCGACCGGGGCGAGACGGAGAGCGGGACAGCCTATATGGCGATGGAGTACGTGCCAGGCGGTACGCTCAAGGAGCGCATCACGCGCGAAGGCCCGCTCTCTCCGGAGGACGCGGCAGCCGTGGCTATCCAGATCGCGGAGGCCCTCGGGGTGGCGCACGAACGCGGTGTGATCCACCGCGACATCAAACCCCACAACGTCCTCATCTCGGAGTCGGGCGAGGCGAAGGTGACGGACTTCGGGATCGCCCGGGCCGCGGCGGCCACGACGGCGACCCGCACGGGCAGAGTTCTCGGCACAGCGGGATACATGTCCCCGGAGCAGGCGCTCGGGCAGCGCGTGGACCCGAGGTCGGACCTGTACTCCGTGGGCGTGGTCCTCTTCGAGATGCTCACGGGAAGGCTGCCCTTCCAGGGGGAGAGCCCCATTACCGTCTCCATGAAGCACGTCAACGAGGCACCGCCTCCGCCGAAGGGACTCAAACCGGACCTCCCCGAAGGCGTAAACGATCTGGTCCTCAAACTCCTCGCCAAGAATCCCGACGACCGCTACGCCGACGCGTGGGAGCTGATCGAAGACCTCAAGAAAATGCGGGCCGGTCTCCCGCTGGCCGTCGCCGTACCCGCGGCAGAGCCGGCGGCGGGCACCGCCACGACCAAGCCGGACAAACCCATCCTACCGCCGGATCGGAGGCCCACGCGCACCGGGTCGGCCAGGAGGCGGCGCAGGCGGCGGGTCCTGCCCTGGCTGCTGCTCGCCCTGCTGGCGCTGCTGCTGATACCGCTCGGCGCCATCACCCTTCTCGGCAACGGAGCCGGCGATCCCGGTGGGAACAACCGTCGTCCGCCCGGCGCGGGGAAGGTGGAGGTTCCGGAGGTGCGTGGCCTGCTCCAGCGGAGGGCGGAGGCGAGGCTCCGGCAGGCGGGGCTCGATGTCGGCATCATAGCCGAGTCCCAGAGCGACAGGATCGCGCCAGGCCGGGTCATCGCGCCGGGCTACCCGGTTGGGAAGAGGTTGGATCGCGGCACCGCCGTGAACCTGACCGTCAGCTCGGGTCCTTCGCAGACCCCGACCTCCTCGGCGTCCTCCTCCGCCACGAACTCGGCTACATCCTCGGCTAGCTCCTCGGCGTCCTCCTCAGCCTCGTCGCAGCCTGCCGGACGATCCACCCCTGCCTCCAGCGCGTCGGCGAACCCCGCCGCCGAGCCGGAAGACGTCCCGTCGAGAGATCCCTCCGCGAATTCCGCGAAGCGCCCCCAGGTCCCGGTAGGAGGGAATCCTGGTAAAGGGAAAGGCCCCGCAAAGAGATTGCAGGGTAACGGAGGAGGCAACGATGATAACGGTGGCGGAAATGGCGGAGGCGGCGAAGATTGACCGGCGTTTTCCGGATTCTTGACAACCACGAAGGAGGAGAAGGATGAAGGCGATCAGGGTTCACGAGACCGGCGGCCCGGAGGCGTTGAGCTACGATGATGTGGAGGTAGCCGAACCCGGTCCGGGTGAAGCGAGGGTGAGGCTTGCGGCATCCGGGGTGAACTACATAGATACCTACCAGCGTTCGGGTCTTTACCCGAAGGAACTTCCCTTCACCCTCGGCCTGGAAGGCGCGGGAGAGGTCGAGGCCGTCGGCGAAGGCGTCGAAGAGCTGTCGCCGGGCGACTACGTGGCTTTCGCCAGCGCGCAGGGATCTTACGCCGAATACGTCGTCGCACCTGCGGAGAACCTGGTGCCGTTCAACGTCACGCTGGTCGAGGCGCGGGTGGCGGCGGCGGTGATGCTGCAGGGCATGACGGCGCATTACCTCACCCACAGCACCTTCCCCATCCAGGAAGGACAGACCGTGCTCATCCACGCGGCCGCCGGCGGCGTCGGGTTGCTCCTGTGCCAGATGGCAAAGATGCGGGGTGCGACCGTGATCGGGACGGCCGGCACGGAGGAGAAAGCCGGACTCGCCAAGGGGGCGGGCGCTGACGAGGTGATCCTTTACACCGAACAAGACTTCGTTGCCGAGACGAAGCGCATCACGGACGGTGAGGGCGTCCACGCTGTCTACGACGGGGTCGGAAAGGAGACCTTCGACGGCGGCCTCGACGTGCTGCGGCCCCGAGGTTACATGGTGCTCTTCGGGGCTTCCAGCGGTCCCGTGCCCCCGCTCGACCCCCAGACCCTCAACCAGAAAGGCGGCCTCTTCCTCACCCGTCCGTCCCTCGCCCAGTACAGCGCCGACCGCGAGGAGCTGGAGTGGCGGGCCGAGAGCCTGTTCTCCTGGATCGGGCAGGGCAACCTCGACGTCCGCATCGGCGGCTCATACGCCCTCGAAGACGCTGCGCAGGCCCAACGCGACCTCGAGGGCCGCAAAACCACCGGCAAGCTACTTCTGATCCCGTAGCCCGATGAAGCTCGACGCCAACCTCGGGACCGGAGGAGATTACCTGAAACGGGCGGGCGCGACGACCCGCGCCGCGGAAGAGATGGGCTTCTCCGGCCTGTGGTCGAGCGAGACGCAGCACGACGGGTTCCTGCCGCTGGCGCTGGCCGCCGACGCCACGGAGAAAGTCTCGCTCGGCACCTCCATCGCCGTCGCGTTCTCCCGCTCCCCGATGGAGGTCGCCCAGGCGGCCTGGGATCTCCAGGCCCTATCCGAAGGCCGCTTTATCCTCGGGCTCGGAACCCAGGTGAAGGCGCACGTCACGCGGCGTTTCTCGATGCCCTTCGACAGGCCCGCCCCCCGGCTGCGAGACTACATCCTGGCGCTACGGGCGATCTGGCACTCTTTCCAGACCGGGGAGCCTTTGAAGTATGAAGGCGAGTTCTACAGGCACACCCTGCTCACTCCGTTCTTCGATCCCGGCCCCATCGAACAACCGGAGATCCCGGTCCACATCGCGGGCGTAAATGAACGCCTTGCCACACTGGCGGGCGAGGTTTGCAACGGGTTCCACGTCCATCCGTTCCATTCCCCTGAATACGTCCGCCGAACGGTCCTCCCGGCCATCGAACGGGGCGCGAAGCAGGCGGGACGCTCACCGGAGAGCGTGGCGCTAGTCGCGAGCGCGTTCGTGATCACGGGCGAAGGCGAGCAGAAAATCACGAAGCAAAGGGAGGCCCTGCGCTCCCAGGCCGCCTTCTATGCCTCGACCCCCTCATACCGCGTCGTGCTCGAAGCGCACGGCTGGGGAGAAGTTGGCGAACAGCTATCCGGTTTGGCTCGAGACAAGAAATGGGACGAGATGCCGGCGCTGATCACGGACGAGATGCTCTCCGCCTTCACCGTCGAGACCGCCCCGGAGGAGGTAGGACCGGCGCTGAAGGAACGCTACGAAGGGCTCGTGGACCGCGTTTCCGTCTACCTGCCGTTCGTGCCCGGAGAGATGGATGACTTCTGGCAGGCGACAATCGGGGGGATGCGTTGAGCGAGAGTACGAACATCAAGACGGCGGACATCTGCGACGACTTCGCCGGGAGCGTACAGGTGTGCGAACCCATGTTTGTATCCTACGGCGGGGTGGCGGGTTTCCACGGGCCTATCTCCACGGTACGGGTCTTCGAGGACAATGTGCTCGTCAGGGAGGCGCTGGAAGATCTCGCGCCGGGGCGTGTCCTCGTCGTGGATGGAGGAGGCTCCAGGCGATGCGCCCTCGTGGGAGACAAGCTCGCGGACATCGCCGCATCCCGGGGGCTGGCCGGGATCATCGTCAACGGCTGCGTCCGCGACACCAAAGAGCTTGCCGGGGCAGACGTAGGCATCCTGGCGCTGGCGAGTCATCCGCTGCGAAGCCGCAAAGCGAGTGAGGGCAGCCGAGACGTACCGGCGGAGTTCGGCGGCGTAACCTGGACGCCGGACCACTACGTCTACGCGAATGAGGATGGGATCGTTGTGTCCGCAGATGTACTGCACGACCGGTAACCGACTACCGCGCTAGCTAACCCCGTGTGCAGGTTTTTCTCCGAACGGTTGAATAAAGCGCGGAACCTCCCTACGCTCGGTGGCCTCCAATCCTACCGAAGCTAGAAGGAGGTTCCGCTCTCGTGGATCTTAGCACCTTC
>JACCTS010000287.1 GCA_013812245.1 Rubrobacter sp. | reverse complement strand
GCAGGTCTTCCTCTGGCGCCTGGCGATCCCTTGCGGCTCCGTCGAACATCTCGTAGCGACCCTTGCCCCTGCGCTTCGCCTCGTACAGGGCCAGATCGGCGTTCCTGAGCAGGTCACCGGGCCGGTCCTCGGCGGAGGTACCGAGGGAGATCCCGACGCTGGCGCCGGCGTAGACCTCGCGTCCTTCCAGGGCGAAGGGGGTTCGCAGTTGGTCCACGAGCCGTTCGGCAACGAGCGTGGCGTCCTTCGCACCCGTGACGTCCTCGAGTAGCATGGCGAACTCGTCCCCGCTCAGGCGTGCGACCGTGTCCTCTGGCCTGACGCAAGCTCGGAGCTTGTTGGCGATCGCGATCAACAAACGGTCCCCGGCATAGTGGCCCAGGGAATCGTTGACGCGTTTGAAGCCGTCGAGATCTACGAACAGAACCGCCACCGCCTTGCCGCGCCGGTCCGTACGGGTCAGGGCGTGCCGGAGGCGGTCCATGAACAGCGTTCGGTTCGGCAAATCGGTGAGGGGGTCGTGGAAGGCCAGGTGCTCGAGCTGCTTCTCGAAGACCTTGCGCCGCGTGACATCGACCATGATGCCCTCTCGGAACCGTGCCAGGCCCTCCTGATCCCGCGTCACCACCGCTTTGTCGTGAACCCAGACCGTCCGGCCGTCGCGGGCCACGCAACGGTACTCCGCGTCAAACGGCTCCCCCGTCGAGCCGGCTCGGGCGTCTTCGGCCAGGATGCGCTCCCGATCGTCGGGATGCAGCACCTTGATCCAGTGTGTACGATCCTTCTCGAAGACTTCGGGTGGGTAGCCCAGCATGGCCTCGACCTGCGGGCTGCAGTAAACGGTGTCGGAAGGCTCACCGACCTCCAATACGTAGGTGACGGCCGGTATCCGCTCCGTGATCCGCTCCCTGAGCGCGCAGCGGTCTCTCTCCCCGAGCCCAGTCTTCTCCGTCTGTCGGCGCTTCGCGGGCCCGCGTCGGAATCGCCAGGATACGCGCCGCGCCAAGGCCCCGAAGGCGCCTTTCGTCCATTCGGCGACCGTTCCGACGTGACCTCCAGACGGCTTACTCAGCGTACCTCCGGTTTCCATGGCGCAAAGCTAGGTACAGCTATCGGTCGGGACGACGTCATCACAAAAAGAGGCCAGCCCATCTCTAGGATGCCGCACCCAAGGTAGCAGATCTTCGCGGGGAAGAGCTGACTCGAGCACATCGTTTGGCCCTCCGGCGCCGCACTACAACGTAAAAGGACTGAGCAATAGCCCGGGTCCGATTACCGGCCCGCAAGCCGCAGAGAGGAGGTTCGTCAATAAGCCCCTCTTCCCCGCAGGAGGATCTTCACGGTATAGGCGAGGAGTATAAGGTCCAACCACACCGACCAGTCGCGCACGTAGTAGGCGTCCATCCCGACCCTGTTTTCGAAAGAAGCGTGATTGCGCCCACCAACCTGCCACGGCCCCGTCATCCTGGGGGGCACGCGCAAGATCTCGCTTTGGGTCATCCCTATCTCCTCGGACTCTCGGGGCAGATACGGGCGGGGGCCGACCAGGCTCATCTCGCCTCTCAAAACGTTCCACAGCTGCGGCAGTTCGTCGAGGCTGGTCTTGCGCAAAAAGCGGCCGATCCTGGTAACCCGTGGATCGTCGCGCAGCTTGTGATGCCTAGCATACTCCTTCCTCAGTCCTTCATCTTCCTTAAGTATCCGCTGCAACGCGGCCTCGGCGTCGGGCACCATGGTGCGGAACTTTACGCAGGAGAACAGGCTGCCGTTGCGACCCATCCGCCGGTCCGCATAGATGACAGGGCCCCCCGGTTCCAGGTACACGAGCAGGGCGAGCACCAGGAGGAGCGGGAGGGCGAGCGCTCCTCCTATTACGGTGGCGCAGAGATCCATGGCCCGCTTCGTACGCAGCGCCCACGGGTCCAGAAGGTTGTACTTGATCTCCACGGCGAAGGTCCCGGCCAGGTTCCTGGCTACCACCGCCGAGTTCGTGACCCCGGTCAGGTTCGGTATGACCAGAACGTGACGGAAGCTGGCGCTCGCCAGGCTAACGAGCGTGGCCAGTTGCTCGCGGCGGGTGTAAGGCATAGCGAAGATGGCCGTGTCCACACCTTGCTGGCGGGCCAGGTCCACGACGCCGGACAGGGCCTGCTGATGGTCTGTACCCTCGAAAAGCACCCCGGCCGTATCCAAACGGAAGTCGAAGACGGCTACCGGATCGTACCCGAGTTCCCAATTGCGCCTCAGCGCTTCTACGATGTTGGTCCCGGTCTCCTTATAGCTTAGTATCACCACCGGTTTGCCCCACAGCCCGGCACGCTTGACCGCCCACGCCGTCAAGTAGCGTGCGAAAGGGACGAAAATCAAGAGGCCAAGGAACACCAGGACCAGCATCAAGCGCGAGAGAAGATTGCCAACATGGAATCCCATGGCGAAGATTGCAAGGATGGCCAGGGACGCGAACACGGAGTAGGTGTGACGTCGCAACGCTTCTACCGAGTCCAGCCCGTAGCCAGGGTACAGTCCCATCAGCGCACGGAGGGCAACCCACACGGTTATGACGAGTATCATGGCGAAAACCGTCACCTCCGATATTTCTCCCCGACCCCACAGGCCCTGGAGTGCGGAAGCAACCGTCCAGGCCAAGAGTGCGAGGGAGACGTCCGAAACGACCAGCATGGCAGGCGCCAGATGCCGCTTCCAAGCCCGCCTCTTGCGTGAACTCGTCGCGTCCTTTGGCTGCTCATGGTTAGTGAGGAGAAGCGTCCCCGTAGTTAACCTGTTCGTAGCCAACCTGTTTTCCACGATACTCCGATTTTCGTGTTCTACTTTGCGCTGTCTTCTCTAGCGCTTTGCATCCTTAAAGAGTCAGTTTATTGATTGTTACATACACTGGATACCTGAGCGAGGGAGGTGTGCACGTTAAACAGCCTAAAGTGTAATTCGGTCTTAACTATAAGGTCCTCGCGAGCAATAATCGTTAGATTAAGAGCTTCCGCCAAGGAGTCAATGTCTCGAAAGTTGTGGGTTTGGTTTTCCTACCGCTTCGAGGGCATCCATCGTGAGGTAGCGCTTCAGCGCCCACTCCTCACTGCTCCTCAAGGCTCTCAAGGCTATCTCCGTCGCAAGCGTGCTCGCGCTCGTCTCGTTCAGGAACACCCCCACCACCCTCGTCCTCCTCTTGACCTCCCGAAACAGCCGCTCCAGCATGTTCGTCGTGCGTAGCCTCGCGTGGTGCGAACCCGGATAGCCCAGGTAGGTTAGGGCGTCGCTTGTGCCGGCCTCGGACACCGAAACTGCCTTCGGAAAACGCTTGGCGTAAAGCTCGACGAACTCCTCGGCCAGGGCTCGCGCCGTCTTCTCGCGCCTTACCTTGAAGATCGCCTTTATGTCCTCGGCCACCTCCGCCGTCGAGGAGGCCAGCACATACGAGATTACGTTGCGCTCGAGGTGAACGACGCACCTCTGCCACACTACCCCTGGACAACTCGCCCGCCACCGCGGCCTTGATACCCTCGTGGTCGTCGGAGATTACCAGACGCACCCCAGAAAGGCCCCGGTCCAGCAACCCCCACAGCAAGGAGATGAACCTCCCCGGGTTTATCGGAGGCTAGGTTAATGGACTCCGTCCAGTTGTAGTTGGCGGCGTTCATTGTATTCGTTGTAGTAGGTTGCTTCGAACTCTGCTAGTGGGACGCCGCCGATCTGATGGTGGATGCGGCGGGTGTTGAACCAGTCGATGTAGCCGAGCAGGGCGAACTCCACGCCCTCCAGTCCACGCCAAGGCTTGCGGAGGTCCAACAGTTCGGTCTTGAGCAATCCGATCGTCGTTTCAGCCAGGGCGTTGTCGTAGGAATCACCCGTAGTGCCGACCGAGGCGACACCACCGACTTCGCCGAGCCGCTCGGCGTAGCGGATCGCGGTGTACTGGCTGCCACGATCAGAGTGATGCACCAGAGACCCTCAAGCCGCTCGTCGCGTCGCCAGATGGCCTGCTCAAAGGCGTCTAACGCCAGGTCGGCGTGCAGGCTGCGCGACACCTGCCAGCCCACGATCGTGCGGCTGAACACGTCGATGAGAAGCGCCACATAGACGAACCCCGACATGGTTCGCACGTAGGTAAGGTCGGCCACCCACAACTGGTTCGGGTGGATTGCGCTGAAGTCCCTATCTACCAGATCCGGTCGGCTGTCAGAACCCTTCACGGCGGATGTGGTAACGCCCTTGTAGCTGCCACGCACGACCCCACGGAGTCCGTCCTGGCGCATGAGCCGTTCCACGCTGCAGCGGGCCACGCTGACACCTTCTCGGTTGAGCTGGCGCCACACCTTCGGTGCGCCCGCCATAGACGCCATAGTTGGCCGCGTGGACCCGGCGGATTTCACCGGTCAGCCAGGCGTCGCGGACATCGGTCGCGGACATCGCGCGGCGTGAGGGCGTCCGGGTCTTGGCGGCGAAGTAGGTGGATGGGGCGATCGGCAACACGGCGCAGATCGGCTCGACTCCCCACTTCAGCCCGTCAGCCGTTGTGCGGTTACGGTGCTCGTTGATGAAGGCGCTCATGACTTCAGTCGCAGGTCGAGCTCCGCCGCGAAGAAAACCGAGGCGGCTTTGAGGATCTCGTTGGCCCGCCGCAGCTCCCTGTTCTCTCGTTGGAGATCTTTGATCCGTTGGCGTTCATCACTGGAGAGGCCGCCCACGACGCTGTCATCAACATCGGCACGTCGGAGCCAACCGTGGACCGTCTGCGGGACCGCCCCGAACTTGCCGGCAACCGACACGATCGCTGCCCACTCCTAGTCGTACTCGTCTCGGTGCGCACGCACCAGCCGGACGGCCTCCTTTCGGATCTGCTCTGGGTACTTGCGTGTTCTTGTCATAGCTCCATCCTCTCAGAGGTCGGAGCCTCCAGCAGACCCGGGGAGGTTCATACTGACATTTTCGTGTTAGACGTAGGAGGAGAGCCAAAAGAATTCCGAAGGGGAGCATAGCTCGACTTTAGCCATTTTTGAGCGCAAGGGGTAGGGTACGCTCGTTAGCACCATCTGCTCAAAGAGGTGATCGAGATGCGTACCCTACCGACCACGATGATACGGGGTCTGGCACCGTTCGCGCCACTCTTCTCCGAACGCGTCTGGGGGCACGCTCGGTTGCTGCTCGTGGGCGCCATCCTC
>JACCTS010000263.1 GCA_013812245.1 Rubrobacter sp. | reverse complement strand
GAAGAGGACGGCCCGGCAGGCGGCGAGGGGACGGCGCGCCCACCACAGATGAAGCGTCGAGGGGTGGCCGTGGCGAATGGACTTCTCGCGGGAACTTTGGGCGTTGATCTCATCCAGCGGCAACGCTACCTCGATCAACTTCTTTCGGTAGGTCAAGCGTCCTCCTCGTTTTCCGCGGCCCGTATCGAAACCACCTGAGGCGGGGAGACCCGAAGCATGGGCTTGGTCGGCTTCTCAGCGGTCACGAGTTCGGCGTCGGCAGCCTCGGCGGCCGCGACGTGAAGGGCGTCAACGGCGCCCAACCCGTATTGGCAAGCCAGCTCGAACGCTCTGGTGGAAAGTTCTGGTGAAGAAGGCACCCAGCGGGCGACCTGGTCGAAGAAACTCTCGCAGGCTTCTACCTCTTCCTCACGATTGAAGAAAACAGCATTAGGCAAAGTCTCCAGCCTGACGTACACGCTCGAAACAAAGCTGCGCTCGGGATCGTCCAGCACCTTCATAGCCCGCTGGTACGCTTCATCCTCTCCCCGAGCAGCGGCCAGCAGCACGCTAGAGTCTACGAAGGTCGGCCTCAATCGTCGCCGTCGTCGGTACGCGCTTCGCCGCGACGTTCCGCAAGCTCACGGTCTATCTCCTCCCAGGAGAGCAAAGGTTCACCGCTCGCCTTGATACGTTCACGTATCTCATCAAGACGCTTGCCCAGCGCCGTGCGGCGCCGGCCCGGCCTCGATACATCCCGTGTGGACCGTTCAGACATGGTCCACACAGTTTACAGCCTCCACGGAGACCGGGCAAAAGCTGGGACCGCGCCCGAAGACGGTCCCGCCGCCGAGGCGACGGGGTGATCCGTCTAGACAATAGACAACTTACGACTCTACAGAAGCGTCGAGGGGTGGCCGTGGCGGATGGACTTCTCGCGGGAAGACTGGGCGGTGATCTCGTCCAGCGGCAGCGCCACCTCTATGAGCTTCTTGCGGTAGGTCAATTGTTCTCCTCTTCGTCGTCTGCTTCCGCGGCTTCTTGGCGTCCTTCTCCACCGTCCGGGTCGTAACCGTAGCGTTCGAGGTCTTCGAGCGCGGCTTCGTAGGCCTCGCTCGCCAGGCCGACGGCGGCCCTAGCGTCGTCTTCCGACGCCTCCTTCGAGCTTCCGGGGTAGCGTCCCTCGACCGCCCACTGCGACAGGTCGTCGAGGTCGGCCGGGTTCTCCTTGAGCAGCCAGCCGTCGGGCAGGTAGGTTCGCAAGAGGCCGAGGTCGTGACGGTAGGGAAACTCGACCTGCAAGAATATCAGCGCGGCCTTGACGGTCTTTTCGGCGGCCTGCTGAGAGAGGAAGCACGCATGACGGGGCACCTCGCGCCGCTCGACCGTGCGCTCGGCGGCCGAGAGGTCTTCTCGGGCGAAGCGCAGCCAGCGCCTCGTCTCGCCAAGCCGTTCAGGCTCGCTCATACAGGATCTTCCCTTCGCGCAGCGCGGGCCGCAGCACCGTGCCGACGAGGTCGCCGCGGCGCTCGATCTCCTCCGGCGTCGTCACCACGATATCCTTGGCCGCCGGCATGTCCCTGAGGAGCCGTCTGATCTCCACGGTCACCCGGCGCTCGTCGTCGATCCCGTCCGGCATCACCACCAGCAAGTCTACGTCGCTGTGTGGCCCGGCGTCGCCCCGCGCTCGAGAGCCGAACAGGATCACGCGCACGGGATCGAACCGTTCCACGATCCGCTCCACGACGGACGGCAACCACTCCTCGACGGTCTTGCCTTCGTAGATGAAGAGACCTGTCTTGTCTGCACGCGACTTTCCCACGCCTCGCATTCTAACGGAGGGCTAGGACGGAGGCTGCGAAAGCTCCAGCAGCTTCTTCAGGTCGTGGTTCGCGCTGACCTCGGTGAAACCCGGTTCCTTATCGAAAGGACGTCTGACGTAGCGAGGCTCCGCGGCGCGTTCGCCTTCAACCTCAACAAGAGCGAGGATGAAGTCTTCGGGCTTATTGAGGGCGGTCACGATCTCGTTGCGGGTGATCGTGACGGTGGTCGCCCCCTTGACCCTGCCTTTCACCTCGATCATCCGCAGCCTGCCGGTCTCCTTGTCCTTCGACTCGACGTCGTAGCCGAGGTTGCATTTGGACACGTCCCGGGGCTCGTTCCCGATGTGCAGCTCCGCCATGATTGTGGCCTGCATGGCGACGTTCTCGACCCGGCGCCGGGCCTCGGGGCTCGTGGCGAAGGTCGGCGCGTCGTCTGACGAAGCGGTGTGAACCCCTGCCGCGGCCAACATCCCGGCGGGGATGACGAGGGCGGCCCCGATGACGTTCGGTGGCGCGGGGATGAGGTCCAGCTCGCAGTCCAGCTCACCCATTCTGCGCTTCAACCTGCGGTCAAGCTCGTCGCGGCGGCTGGTGAAGTCGTTGATCGTGACCCGCACCTCGGGTCTGCGCACCAGGTCGTCGTAGAGCTCCCCGATCCGGCGGTCCCAGTACCCGATCTCAGCCGACAGCCTCTGGCGTACGAGGCCACGCACCTTCTCTACCTGTGCCACGCGCCGCTCCCGCAACTCCTCCAGGTGTTCCTTTGCGAGCACCCCGGCGGCGTAGCCCTTCGCCCGCTCCGCCGCGTCCTGCGGCACGCTCCCGAGGCGCGTCAGGACGGGCCTCTCATCTTGTTCGAGCGGGCGGTAGTCCAGGTGCGGGGCGAAGCCGGCGTTGCGGGTGGCCCCGTCGGATGAGACCTCGACGAACTGCATCCTACGTCCGGCGATGCGGTTCTCCCCGTCGCGGTCCTCTCTCCCGTCACGGATCGTGTGCTCCAGCAGCGCGAGGACGCGAGGGGCTGTGCCCGGGTCGGACGGGTCCACCAGCGTCGCCCCACGGGCGAGGTTCTCCCCGCAACGTTCGAGCACGAGCTGCCCGGCGGCGTCCACGATCGGGTGCCCTGGGTAGAAGAACGTGGCGAAGGTCTTCCCCTTCACGCTCTTGAGGAACTTCTCGAAGGTGATCCGCTCGTAGGTGTCGTGGATGCTTCTGCCGCCAGGGAGGCGCCGCGCGCGCTGGAAGATCAGATCCGGCACCTTCCCCAGCCTGTAGCGTCCCTTCTCGGGCTCGCTCGTCTTCCCGCCGAACAACTTCACGGCGGCGAGGAAGAACGAGGCGACGAAGTGGGGTTGGAGCCGCTGCGCCTCTGCCCGCTCCATCTCAGCCCGTATCTTGCCGACGACGGCCGGGTCCATCGCCTCGTGGGTGAGGGCCTGTCCCGCGATGATCTCCTTCAGACGCTCCTGCTCCATCGCGAAGTCGAGCGCGTCGGTGATGCCTCGACCCACCGTCCCCCGGTTGCCATCCCGGACGGCGGCCATAAGGAGGTCGCTGAGGGAGCGCTCCCGGAACATCTCACCCAGGACGTCGAACACCTTGCCGCCGAGGGCCTTGCGGGCAGCCTCGAGCTTCTCCAACAGGCGGCGGTAGACTTGACCCTCGCGGGTATCTTCGGCCACCAGGTTCCAGACGTGGCACTCCTCCGTCTGGCCGATCCGGTGGATGCGCCCGAAGCGCTGCTCCAGGCGATTCGGGTTCCACGGGAGGTCGTAGTTGACCATCAGGGAGGCCCGCTGGAGGTTCACCCCCTCGCCGGCGGCGTCGGTAGCGAGCAGCAGGGTCGTGCCTGGGTCGCTGAGGAACTTCTCCTGGGCGTTCTTGCGCGCCTGACGGTTCATGCCGCCCGTGATCTTGACGAGCCAGTCGTCGCCACCGAGGGCCGTAAGCTTGTGTTCAAGGTAGTTCAGCGTGTCCTTGTGCTCCGTGAAGACGATCAGCTTGCGTGGCGTTCTCTCTATGCCCGTCCCGGACACTCCCCTGTGTCCGATGCCGAGATGCCTATTCTGGAGGAGATCCCTGAGCTCCCCCCACTTGCGGTCCTGGTTGCCGGTCCGCAACTTGCGGGCCTGTTCCTCCAGGGTCTTGAGAGTGGAGATCTCGGCTTCCAGCTCCCGGATCGTGGAAGCCGTGGTGGCGAGGTCGAGAACCTCCTCCTCGGTCTCCTCCACCTCGTCGGCGTCCTCGAACTCCTGGACCTCACGTGGCCCAACGCCGAGCTGATCCTCGTAGTCCTCCACCTTCGAGACGAGGGTGTCGAGCCTGTCGTCGCGGGAGACACGCCCGAGCTTGCGGGCCTCCTTCAGCTTCTCTTCGAGGCGCTTGCGGCGCCGGGAGAGGGAGAGGTAGATCGCCTCGGGCGAGGAAGCAAGACGCCTTTGAAGGACGGTCAACGCGAACCCGACCGTGCGCTTGCGGCCGTCGGCAGCCTGTTCGGCGCGGTTGAACTCCGTCCTGACGTAGCCCGTCACGTCTTCGTAGAGGCGGTGCTCTGCTGAGGACAGGGCGAACGGCACGGTGTGGGCTACACGGGGCGGGAAGAGATCGCTCCCGTCGAACTTCTTGAGGTCCTCCTTGATCATGCGCCGCATCACGTCGGCCGTGTCGACCTTCCTCGCCCGGCCTCCCCGGAAGTACCTCTCGAAGCGGTCAGCATCCAGCAGGCGCATAAATAGCTGGAAGTCCTCCTCTTTGCCGTTATGTGGCGTCGCCGTCATCAGCAGGAAGTGCCGCGTGATGCCGGAGAGTAGCTCACCGAGCTGGTAGCGTTTCGTAGGGTTTACCTCACCGCCCGAGAACGACGCGCTCATCTTGTGCGCTTCGTCCGCCACGATGAGGTCCCACCCCGTCTCTTTGAGCGTCTCCTTCACCTCCTCGTTGCGGGCAAGGTGGTCGAGCCGGCAGATGGCGAACGGTTCCTCGGTGAACGGGTTGCCCGTCATCGAGGACTCTATCTGCTCGCGGGCGACGATCTTGAACGGCAGGTCGAACTTTCCCTTGAGCTCGTCCTGCCACTGCTCGACCAGGCTCCCGGGGCACACGATCATGCACCGCTCCAGGTCTCCGCGGGCTATGAGCTCCTTGATCAGGAGCCCCGCCATGATCGTCTTCCCAGCGCCGGGATCGTCCGCCAGCAGGAAGCGCAGGGGTTGGCGGTTCAGCATCTGCTCGTAGACAGCGGAGATCTGGTGCGGATAAGGATCCACGAGCGAGGTATGCACGGCGAGCAGCGGGTCGAAGAGGTAAGCCGAGCCGATCCTGCGCGCTTCCGCCGCCAGCCGGAACCTTGCCCCGTCCCCGTCGAACCGCCACCCGCCGTCCTCCCACACGACCTTAAGGTTCGCCTCGTCCGACCGGAAGAGCAGCCGCTCGCCGATACGGCCAGAGGCGTCCTTGAAGATGACCTCCGCAGTATCATCCCCATTCAATTCAATGCTCTTTAAGGTAACGGCTCTGTCTGACGAAATCCCATCAACTAGCATACCTCTCGCCAACTCTTCAAGCCTCATGGCTTTTAGCCTCCAGCGTTTAGCCTTGAGTTAGTTCGCCTTTCCCCTCACTGAGAGCAGCATATCATGCGCCGTGATAAAGAAGGACCGTAGCCAACCCCTCCCTCAAGATTCAAGAAACCTCGCACATAAAGAGCGGCGGGATGTGCATGTAGGTCGTGCTCGGGTTCGGACCGACGGTATCCTTCGCCATCTCCAGGGCTTCGGCGACGCTATCAGCGCGGCCCAGACCCATGCGTTTGGTTGTGGTAGGCTCGCCGCCGACCACGATCGCGGCCCCCAGATGGTCGAGGGCATGGGCGGCCCAGTAGAGGACGGTGAAGGGGTGGGCGCCGTGGTAGGCGTAGGAGTTACGGTAGAGCGTGCGGTACCAGGGGTCGAGTGCGTAACGCTCCTCGTATTTCTCGTGGATCTCGCGTATGTCGTGCGTCTCGGCGAA
>JACCTS010000583.1 GCA_013812245.1 Rubrobacter sp. | reverse complement strand
CCCGCGCCCCGGCAGGGGATGCCTTCCTTCCAGCAGGTCCTCGTCAGCCTCGCCGACGCCTACGAGAACCACCGCGACGAAGTCCTCAAGAGCGCCGAGGGCGTCCGGGAATACCTCCAGGCTGCCACCGGCGCCCCCATCCCAAAGGCCGGGGCTGCTGAGACGGAGATACTGGACAACGCCGCCAGATCCCTGCTCTCGCAACTCGACCGTCGCTCCGGTGGCTTCGGCGGCGCCCCCAAGTTTCCGCAGGCGATGAACCTCGAAGTGTTGCTCAGGCATCACCATCGCACCGGCGACGAGGCTGCGCTCTCGGGTGTGGAACTGACGCTTCGGAAGATGGCGGACGGTGGTATCTACGACCACCTCGGTGGCGGTTTTGCCCGCTACTCTGTGGACGCCCACTGGCTCGTCCCGCACTTCGAGAAGATGCTCTACGACAACGCGCTCCTCTCCCGGCTCTACATGGAGGCGTTCACGGCGACGGGCGATCCGTACTACCGTCGCGTCGCGGAGGAGACCCTGGACTACGTGCTGCGCGACATGACGAGCCCCGAGGGCGGCTTCTACTCTGCGGAGGACGCGGACTCCGAAGGCGTGGAGGGCAAATTCTACGTCTGGACGCCGGCAGAGATCCGGAACGTACTGGAGCCCGAAGACGCGGAGTTAGCCAGGCGCTTCTGGGACGTGACCGGACGCGGCAACTTCGAGGGCAAGAACATCCTGAACGTCTCCCATCCACCCGAGGCCGTCGCCGCCGAGTTCGGTATGTCCGAGACGGAGCTTTGGGACCGCATCGTTGGCATCCGGGCGAAGCTCTTCGAGGTGCGAGAGGAGCGCGTCCGTCCCGCTCGCGACGAGAAGATACTCGCCGTGTGGAACGGTCTGATGCTCCGCTCCTTCGCCATTGCTGCCCGCGTAACAGGACGCGACCACTACCGCGAGGCCGCCAGGAAGAACGCTGGGTTCCTGTTGGAGAAGTTGAGAGAGGACGGGCGCCTGCGCCGCTCGTACAAGGACGGCAGGGCACGCTTCAACGGCTACCTGGAGGACTATGCGATGGTTGCCGATGGCCTGGTCGCGCTGTACGAGGCCACCTTCGAGGATCGTTGGCTCACGGCGGCCGGCGAGTTGTGCGACGCCATGAACGAGCTCTTTTGGGACGAGGAACGGGGGATCTTCTACGACACACCCGTCGACCACGAGGAGCTCGTCACCCGCCCGCGCGATGTGTACGACAATGCCGCGCCTTCCGGGACATCGGTGGCGGCTGACGTGCTGCTCCGGCTCGCGCTCCTCCTCGACCGCGACGACTACCGCGTCAGGGCCGAGATGGTCCTGGAATCACTGAGCGGCGGCATGGAGAAGCTGCCAGGCGCCTTCGGCCGTCTCCTCGCCGCCTTTGACTTTCACCTCTCGCGCCCGAAGGAGATCGCTGTTGTCGGAGATCCTGGATCTGGGGACACGGAGGCCCTTCTCGACGCCGTCTTCGGACGCTATCTGCCGAACAAGGTCGTCGCGGGACGCGCCCCGAATGGGGAGGCCGCTCCCACCATCCCGCTCCTCGCCGACCGGCCGATGCGGGACGGCCGGGCCACCGCTTACGTGTGCGAGGGCTACGCCTGCCAGAATCCGACCAGCGATCCGGTGGAGCTGGAGGAGCAACTCGGGGCGTAGCGCGTTTATCTGCGAAGCTCCCTCAGGTTATCCCACAGGACGTATAGGCCCATGACGAGTACCGCCAGGATGACGGTCTGCCAGAAGAACTCATAGGCCAGAATCAGGGCCGAGACGACGGCGAGCCCGACGTTGACCGAGCCGATCAGGTTCGTCAGCCTGCCCCTGAAGCCCGCTTCGAGGAAGGCGAACAGCGCGATGCTCACAACAAGCGCGCCAGTCAGGTGCTCCCTCTCGAAGGCCACGATGCCCACCAGGCTGATCAGGACGAGTCCGACGCTCAGAGCCGCCCACGCTTCGGCCACCCGGCCAGTACGCAACTCCGTGTCCGAGGCGGGCTGGTGGGCGTGGGTGATGTGGGCTCGGAGGGGGCCCGGTTCGCCAGCCTTCAGGCGTACCTGGTGGTCTCCAAGCGACTCCCCGATGGTCTCGTTGGTGGCGAACTCAGCCCGGAGTCCGACCACCTCGGCGGATAGCTGCTCTAGTTCCGCGACCCGGGCCTCGTAAGGATCGTCCATGTGGGACCGTCCGCGCATGGCCTCGACCTCGATGCCGAGTACCTTGATCCTCAGGCTCTTGTCCTCTATCTCGCGCCGCAGTTCTTCCCTGTGTGCATCTACCTGCTGCCGCCGGACCGCGACGATCCGCATCTCTTCGGCCCGTGTCGGGACCTTGTCGAGGCCGGCCCAGCCGACGGGGTCGTGCCACGCCTGGGCCGGCCTCTTGTCCCGCCGGTACATCGGACCCGCCGGTGCGTCCTCACCCTCGAACGGGTCTCTGGTATACAGGCCCCACAGCCCCCTGTATTCTCGCACCCACGCTGGCTCCGGCTCCTGCATCAGGCGTGGTGGGTCCCACTCCTGATCCTGCCCCGGACCGAGGGAGAGCCCATCTCCGCGAGCATAGTCCACGAAGGGGATGGTGAACAT
>JACCTS010000220.1 GCA_013812245.1 Rubrobacter sp. | reverse complement strand
GGTCGTCCACGTCGCCCAGGGTCTTCCCGGTGGTCTCCTCCAAACGGGCCTGGTATCGGTCTACGGCCTCGACGAGGTCCTCCGGTATCCGCTCGTCGTTATCGAAGTAGCGCCGGGCCTGCTCCGTGGTGATGGTGTAGCCGGGCGGCACCGGAAGGCCGCCCTCCTCCCCACTTACCGGGTCTTTGTAGGTTAAGGAGGCCATCTCGGTCATGCCGGATCCCTTGCCCCCCAAGAGCCGGCGACGCTCTTCCCTGTCGCCGATAGCCATACCCTCGGCCTCTTCTCCACCGAAGAAGTAGATGGGCTGGTCTGCTCCTGATCCCTGCGCCGCGGCCGTTTCTTCTCTCTGCTTCATCCCTTGCTCCCCCTCTAAGACTCGTTTGCGGCGGACGAACCGTAGTACCGGGCGAGCGCGGTTTGCTGCCGGTCTAGGCCTAGCGCCTCCCCGACGATGCCCGTCCCGACCCTCACGCCGGAGAGGGTGTTGGGAACGAGGCCGTCGCGGTTCAGGGCCGCCACTAGGTTGTTCGGCTTGACGTTGTAGAGGTGCGGCGTGAAGAAGACGATCGCGAGGTCGTCGCCGTCCTGGACGACGGTAAAGGGCTGGACGTAGAGGTTGCGGATGCCGATACGCAGGTGGAGCGTCTTCAGTAGTGCGCGGGCGTCTACCTCATCGTCCGGGAACTCGATGAGCTGGGCGCTCTCGGAGGCGCGAGCGGCCAGCGCGGCCTTCAGCTCCTCGGCGTCGAGGGACTCGCCTCGCCATCTACCGCTCAGGTGGATCACGCCGGTGTGAAACTCCGTGGCCGCCTGCCCGGTCGCGTGGGTGGAGATGGCCCACTCCGGCTCGCCGCCGGAGGAGTCGCGGGCGAACATGGCGTCGAGACGCCGCTGCACGCCCTCGTCTTTGATGCGGTCGTAGAAGAGCTTTGCGTCCGCCCAGTGATGGTAGTGGAAGTCGAAGGCCATCCCCTGGTAGTTGACCGACTGCTTCCCCTCGCCCACGTACTGGTCGTTGGCCTTGCGGTGGGTCATGACCCGAATCTTCATCTCCGACATCTCCGGCACGTCCGTCAACCTCAGCAACACGCCGGTGATGTTGGTCGTGTTGCAGGAGACGCACATGAGGCTCTGGTGCGGCCCGTCATGCTCGCCGTAGTGATCGACCGGCTCGATACCGTAGGTCGTGAAGGCGTCGTGGATGAAGATCCTGCCACCCGCCACCTTCTCGGGGGAGTTGGAACCGTTGTAGATGGTAGGTATTTCACGCTCCTCGTAATTATCGAAGAGGATCTCTTTGTACAGTTCGCTGGCCTTGGTGATCTTGCCCGTGACCGGGTGACCGACGCTCCCCAGGAGCCCGTCCAGTATGTGGCCGATGCGGGCCCGGACGGGGACGCCCCGGTCGGTTTCCCCGACGACGATACCCTCGTCCAGGAGATCCCTCAACTTGCCGCTCAACCTCAGGCCAGCCCGCTCGAAGGCTTCTCGCTGCGCCTCCCCGACTACTACGTTGCCCCGCTCATCGAGGGTCTCGTCGAACTCGTAGAGGGGGACGCCGTTCTCCAGGGCGTTGAGGGCGCGTTCGTTGGGCGAGCGATTGAAGGCGACGACCCGGTAGCCCAGGCGCCGTTCCAACACGCCGAGGTCGCCGCAGATGTTGCCGAACCCGAAGACGACCTGGGCCATCGTCGGCATCACGACGATGGGGTCTCCGACCCCGGAGCCGGGGGCCAGGGTGATGCTCCGGGGAGCGGACGATCCATCGTCCGCCCGGAAGAGATCCACCTGCACCCGCCGGTCCCCGGCGGGGACCCGCTCGCTGCCGAGCCGGTACCGGGTCCCCTTCAGAGGGCCAACCCTGATGGGCGCCGTGGCGCGGCCGGCAACGTCGGGGTCAGGGACGTACTCCATCATGCGGGCCGCGAGGAGGCGTTTGATCTCCTCGCCCTCCCGATCATAAACGCGCACGATACGTCCGCTATCGGTCACGGTGATGTGTAGATACTCGAGCAGGGCGCTCAGATAGAAGGCCCTGCCTTGGGGATCGTCCATATCCAGCCCGGCCTCCGGCCCGGTGTGCAGGGTGTGCCCTTCGTCGCTCTCCCGCACCTCCACGGCAACCGTATCGTCGGACGGCGGCGAGGCAGTGCCTCCAGCAGCATTCATCAAGGAAGATACAGGGTCAAGGCCGTGTGCGTCCGGCGGAGCTGTACGACTCTCCATAGCCGGCAGCCCATCGCCGTTCGGGTAGGAGCAAGCCACCCTGGCATCGAGCCGAGGGAGGTCAAGGGCGGCATCGGCCAGCCGCCGGACGTCTTCCTCAGCCACCAGGCCCGATGCGGCCAGAGCGCCCCGCAACCGGCCCACCACCCCGTAGGAGAGCTGCGGCGCCAGGAAGAACACCTGGAACGCCTCGTCGGTGAGGGGCACGACGACCGCGGCCGGTCGGTAGCCATGGATGGCGCCGAGCTTCGAGAAGACGATGTTCTGCAAATACGTACCGTCGAGCAGGGGCTGCACGGAATCCTCCGCGTCGGCGGGAGCGGGGAGCACCCGCACGTCCCCGCTGGCCCTCAAGAGTTGCTCGTACTCGCCGGCTTGGAGGCAACCGCCACCGGGCTTCCGCGCCCGGATGGTCGCAGCGCCGGCCAGGTGAACGGTCCACGGCCCGAGTTGCTGGCGTACGGTCAGGGACCGGGAACGGCCCGTAGCCGGGTTTTCGACGGCCTTGAACCGGAGCGCGAGATCCGAGTCTAGCCCCTCCAGCACGCCGAGGAGGCTCCGCTCCAGCCCGCGGGCCGCTTTGAAGTTTACGTCGTCGGTGGAGTGCCGGTTTCTCTCCCCGAAGGGGACCGTCGTGGGCAGGGTAAGGTCGAACGCCGCCTCGACGTTCTCCAGCCGAACGCCGGTGTCCGACTCGTCCAGGAGTGGCAGGAGAATTTCGAGACAGGCCGCCGCCGGAAGCGGGAGGACCGAGGGACCGGCCACGCGCAAGAGTCCGACGGGGGCGTCGTCGAACGCCAGGGCGTCGGCGGAGTCCACGGCCGCCATCAGGACCTCGTCCGCCGCATCCAGCCCACACCCTCTCTGCACGGATCCCTCGGGCGTCAGCACGGTGTCGCTGCTGGCGCCCCGGATCGCCAGGTCGATCCCGCCGTAGGGCCGCAGGCCTTCGCGGAGGGCGTCCGGGCCCTCGATCTCGAAGACCGGGAACCCCTGCTCCCGGAGATCCAGGAACACCTCCCGCCGTTCGGCGCCGGTCTGCTGCGCCAACAGGACCTGCAGCCCCAACCGCCGCAAACCGCGGGCCAACTCGACGTTGACCTCGTCGAGACCAACCAGCAGGACGGACCGCAGCGGCGCAACCCGGAGCGGCATGGAGCCAACCCAGGACTGGCGCTCGGGAAGCGTCAGGCACGACGTCCCTTCCGGAGTGCTCAAGGTCGCCTGGTATGTCCGGGGTCTGGTGGACCCATCGGCACCCAGCAAGCGGACGTCACCCTCAAGTACAGCCTGGTAGCTGGAGACGGCCAGCGGAGCCACCCACCCGTCCCGCCCATCGTCGAGGGAACGCCATTCCCGGGCCGTCAGGAACTCCACCAGCCGGTCGGGGTCGGCATCGTGCAGATCTAAGATCCCGCCAGCGCTTAGAGCCCGGTCGTGCGCGTACTCCAGGACCCAACCGTAGTACAGTGTCCGGTCCGCAGCGTTCTCGATCTCTAGATCGAGACCCGGAGAGGTCGACAGAGTATGACCCCGCTCCACGACATCGGCTACCGCCCGATCCCCATGGTAGAGGGTCCTGAATCCGGGCTGTTCTTCGACAGCGGCGACTCGCTCCTTGCCCACGGCTTCCTCCTCACCCATCGGCCCGTGCGACAGCCTTGTCGCGACTGGTTATACCAGTCGGTGTTAGGGCTGTATATTACAAGAACCGCCGGGGAAACTACAATATGGAATTCGGAATGTCTCGAACAGATTTTGGAGGTCTGGGGTGGCTCGCGACGGGGAGGCGGCGGGTGACGTTTCGAGGGCTCGGGAGGGCGGGGTGCAGTCGGTCGAGCGGGTGCTCGACATCCTGGAGTTCCTGAGTCGCTCGGAGGAAGAGCTGGGGATCGGCGAGATCGGGGACGCCACCGGGCTCGCGGCCGGAACGGCGCACCGGCTGCTCGCCACGTTGAGCAGTACCAGTACGACATGGACTTCGGGGTGGACATCTCCTACGAAGGTCCGAACGACTCTTTAGGGATAGACTTCGTGGGGGTGATGGAGGCCATGGGGGCGATGGGGGCGATGGGTCGCCGGGTCAGACGGCCCGAGGAGATAGAGTCGGCCCTGGAGTGGGCCGCCCGGACGAGCGAGGAGCGTCGGGTCCCGGCGCTCGTCGAGGTCATCGTGGAGCGAGAAACGGACGCCGCGATGGGCCTCTCGATAGACGAGATCAACGAGTTCGAGCCTACCGAAGACCGCACGGGGCAGATCGTCGGAGGTATCCCGGATAGGGACTAGGAGCGGCTAGATC
>JACCTS010000204.1 GCA_013812245.1 Rubrobacter sp. | reverse complement strand
CTGTCGGCATGACAGTTCGTGAAAGAGTCGCCCGAGGAGCAGGTCTGCTTCGAGCTGAGGGACGCAGGGCAGCGCCTCCCGCGACCCCAGCCGCCGGGCCCCACGGGGTGACTGCCGTGATCTTCACCGACCTCGGCGACGGTCGGACGGAGATGGTCCTCCACGCGACGATCCAGACGACCGACGAGTTGCGCGGCGCGACGGAGGTCGCGCTAGCGAGCTCGTTCGACCGCCTCGCCGAGCAGCTGGCGTGAGGAGCCGTTCCATGGACTTCCGAGCGGGAGCTGTCGCTCCCGTCTCGGACGTGGATCGCGCGAACGCCTTCTACACCAGGAAGGTGGACCCCGACCCCGACCGCGATGCCTCTCCCGAGTGCGCGGAACCCTCGACTCGTTGCGGCGCATGGAAAGATCGCCGTTCAAGCGGGTATGCCGCTCGCCCGCAGGACACGAGCCTCGAGGCGCCATGGCGCCAATGGGGTTTCGATACAGCGCCCCTTCCGTCGGCCTATCGCCAGGCGGGAGCCCCCTCTCGAGGGTGCATCTGCACGCAGAGTCTGGGCCCACCGCACCGAGCGCGGATTGGGAACGCTCCCCGAAATCGCTGGGCGTCGCCGATCTCACCAAGACGTGGTTAACCTGTCGGCATGACAGTTCGTGAAAGAGTCGCCCGAGGAGCAGGTCTGCTTCGAGCTGAGGGACGCAGGGCAGCGCCTCCCGCGACCCCAGCCGCCGGGCCCCACGGGAGCCCATCCGCGGAAAGTTTACACTCGGAGCCACTACCCGACGCGCTGCGCAATTACGAGCTGTGGTCTCGGCTCAACCGTCTAGGAGCCTTGGACATGACTCACATGCGCAACGCGCTGCCTGACCTCGCTTACCGCCCCACGATAAGCCTCCTGCTTCCGGTGTACAACCCGGAGCGCGCGTGGCTGGTGAGGGCGCTGGACTCGGTGATGAGCCAGACTTATCCCAACTGGGAGCTGTGTATCTGCGACGACGCCTCGACCGAGGTCCAGGTCAAAGAGGTTCTCGAACTCTACGAGAGATTGGATGAACGCGTCACAATCAGGTACCTGGAGGAGAATGCGAACATCGTAGGGGCCACCAACCAAGCCTTCTCCCTCGCTAGCGGGGAGTTCGTTGGGCTCTTGGATCACGACGACGCCTTGACCCCCAACGCCCTCTTCGAGGTGGTGGGGCTGCTCCAGGTACACCCGGAGGCCGACCTCATCTACACGGACGAGGAGAAGATCGATGAAGAGGGCAGGTCCCTTCGACCGCTCTTCAAGCCCGGCTGGTCACCCGACCTCGCGCTGAGCGGCAACTACTTGGTCCACCTGAGCGTATACAGGAGAACCATACTGGAGGAGATCGGGGGCTGGCGCGAGGGATTGGATGGCGCGCAGGATTTCGATCTGATGCTGCGATATACGGAGAGGACCCAGAGCATCCACCACATACCCAAGGTCCTATACCACTGGCGGGCGGTTGAGGGCTCGGTGGCTTTGAATGCTAGCTTCAAGACCTACACGCACGAGCGTGCCCGGCGGGCGATAGAAGATGCCCTCGAACGCCGAGGCATGCGCGGCAGGGCACTGGACACCCATCTCCCCAACTGCTTCCGGGTCGAACGCGAGATAGAAGGCCAGCCGAAGGTCAGCGTACTCATTCCCGTCCGCGAAGGTGCAGACCATAATCGGTGCGTAGAGAGCGTGGAGCACCACACCACTTATCCGAACTACGACATCTCCCTGATCACTACTGCGACCGCTACTTTGAAAGGGTCTTTGCCAGGCCACGCAACGGTCATCCGGGTTGCGGAGGGCCACACGCGGCTGGAGCTGTGCAACGCGGCCATCGGGCATGCGACAGGCGAGTACATAGTGCTCTTGGACCCGGATCTAGAGGTTCTATCGGATGGTTGGTTGGAGGCTCTGCTCCAGCACGCGCAAGGGGAATATGTTGGGGCGGTCGGCGGGAAGTTGGTCTCCCGGGAAGGCCACACGTTGCAGGCGGGCCTCATCTTGGATCCGGAGGAGCAAGAGGACTCGCCCCAGACGTTCTGCCGGCCTTTCAACCGGCCAGACGCGGGCTTCAGGATGTTCTTGCACTTGTCGAGGAACTGCAGCGCGGTCTCCCAGGACTGCATCGTGCTCCGCAGAAACGCGTTTGAAGCGGTCGGCGGCTTCGACTCCGAACACCTCGAAAGTGCGTTCGGGGACGTCGACCTGTGCCTGCGCTTGAGAGAGCAAGGCTATTTGATCGTCTATACGCCCTTCGCGGAGTTCGCCCGGCACAACCCCGCGCCCCCCACCGGGCTAGGGCCTGAGCGGGCAAACTACGTGCGAGAGCGCTGGGGAGAAGCGTTGCAGAGCGATCCGTACTACAACCCCAATCTGCGGTGGAACGCGAGCCTGAGTTCGACGCTCGGCCTTCTTGGCTTGGATAACCCGCCCAGAGTGGCAGCGCGAGGGTCCCCGGCGGCGGGGGCCGCAGAATCTGCCTGAGCCGTGGGTGCTCGGCGGATCGAAGGCCGCCCCTCGCGGTTCGCGTGGAGGATGTCCCGAATTCTCGAGCTGCCGGCAAACCTAAACCCCTTGTCCGTCCACCAGCTGGTAGATCCTGAAAGCTGGGCCCTCGCATCGAGCGTGGCTCCCCATCTCAGTCTGAAGACGAGGTGACCGTGCCCGTCCAGGTAATTAGGATGAGAGGCCCGTGGCTGTTCGGCACGGTCGGGACCTCCGCCGGATAAGGAGCAAGGACTTTGACTCAGATCACAAGGGCCGCAAGCAAAAGCCCACCGGGCGTAGGAGACGAGGAGGCCCTGGTAGGCGCGGTCCCCGAGCTGGCGCATACTGGGGAGCGCTTCCTGCCCGGCAAGGGCAGCGCGGAAGTCGCCTATGACCACATCGCCCGCTATCGCCTGGCAGAGCGATACGTTCAGGGCAAGGCGACCGTAGATCTCGGCTGCGGGGCCGGGTACGGAACATACTCGCTCGCGCGCTTTGCGCGGGGTATCTTGGGTGTTGACTTATCCGAAGAGGCGGTGGCCTATGCCGCCTGGTCCTACGAAGCGCCCGGGCTGCGCTATGAAGTAGGGGATGTGGCTGGCCTTCCGAATCCGGGCGGGAGCTTTGACGCGGCGGTATCCTTCGAGGTCATTGAGCACCTGGAGCGCCCGGAGGCGTTAGTGGAGGAGGCCAGGCGCCTGTTGAAGGAGGACGGCGTCTTCGTCGTCTCCACTCCGGACAAGCAGGCCTATTCCAACAACCGCAACTCCGTAAATCCGCACCACTTGAAGGAGATGTACCCCCTGGAGTTTCGCGAGCTGCTGGAGCACCACTTCCGCCACGTGCAGATCTACTGGCAGGGCGCACTGTCAGGCAGTATCATCACCCCCGACCGGGCGGAACTTCCCGAGGGGGGAGAGGTAGTGCTGGAAAGCACTCGGTTCTCGCTCCCAGAGCCGGTGTTCGATCGGGGAGCCCCGATTACCCTCTACATGATCGCGGTATGCACCAACGGTCCGGCGCCTGAGCCCCTCAAAAAGCCGCACCTTATACTGGATTGTGACCGGCAGATATACGAAGAACACGCCGACTGGCGCGCCGCACTGGGTGCTCTTCTCAGGTACCGATCGCACGAGATTCGCGTGTTGGACAAGCGGGCGCAGGCCCGTGCGGAGCGTAGGATCGCGGACATACAGCGCAGCCGAGCTTGGAGGCTCGCCCAGAGGCTGTCTAGCCTCAAAGTCGGGGTGGACCGCCTCGTTAAGCGGGGATAGGGTGGGCGACCCGGACCAGTCCGCGGTCCTGTCCCACTGACCGAGTCCAGGCCGGAACCTCTCGGGCGGGGCTCCTCTGGCCATGCGGACCAGTGCTCCATGTCGCTCAACGCGGCGATGTAGGCTTAGGCTCCCTCACTCCAGGTCACCGAGCAGCCGCTCGAACTCCGCGCGCTCGGCCTCGAGCGTGTGGCGCCCACCTTCAGCGTATCCGGCTGCCCGCAGCGCTTCCACGCGTTGAAAAGGGGCCGCCGCCAGCCCTCGAAGCGCCTCGACGTACGCGTCGACGTCCTCATACGTCACCTGCATACAGTTCTGTCCAAAGCGGCAGTAGGCCCGGTTACCCTCCACGTCGGGGATAACCACCAACGCCCCGGCTGCCATCGCCTCGAGCCCTGGTAGATAGTGACCCTCCTGCGGTCCGGGCGTCCCAAGGAAGACGTCA
>JACCTS010000202.1 GCA_013812245.1 Rubrobacter sp. | reverse complement strand
CGCTCGGTGTTGGACGGTTGGATCATCTGGTCCCTCCGTCCCGCCGCTATGAACACGGGCATCCCGGCGAGGTCGGGCGTGGCCTCCGGCTCGAACGGGACCATAGCCCTGAACAATACTGCTGCCCGCAGTAATCCCGGATGGAGCAGGGTGAGGCTCGCGGCGATGTTTGCACCGTTGGAGTACCCGGCGGCGATCAGTCTTGAAGAATCCAGATCGTACTGCTTCGTGGCGGCTTCGATGAAGCCGGCCAGCTCGTGGGTGCGCCGCAGGAGGTCTTCGTGGTCGAAGATACCTTCGGCGAGGCGACGGAAAAAGCGCGGAGCGCCGTGCTCCAGGACCTTGCCGCGCGGGCTCAGGAGGGCCGCGCCCGACGCGAGCTCGCGCCCGAGCGGCATCAGGTCGTTCTCGTCGCCGCCGGTTCCGTGCAGGAGCAGCAGCGTGACCCCCGAATCTTCGCCAGGCTCGAAGCGGTGGACGAAGCCAAGATCCTCGCTCATTCGTTTCCTCCGGTTGTCTCGGCCGTTGCGGTTGGAAGGTGGAGTGGGGGGAGGACTTCTTCCAGACGCTCGCGGCGCGTTTCCAGCCAGGGTGGGAGCTTGAGGTGCGTACCCAGTTCGTCCTGCGGCTCGTCCACGGCGAAGCCGGGCGGGTCGGTGGCGATCTCGAACAGCACACCGCCAGGTTCCCTGAAGTAGATGGACCGGAAGTAGTTGCGGTCGAGCACGGGCGTAACATCGTAGCCGAGCGCGGCCACCTCCTCGCGCATGGCAAGTTGCGCTTCATCATCTGGCACCCGGAACGCGACGTGATGAACGGCGCCGACGCCCATCGTGCCCCTCGGGAAACCTGCGGCGCCCGAGATGTCCACCAGATCCCCGGGTCCTCCGTCTCCCGCCGCGAAGCGCGTGCGGCCCTCGGCTTCTTCTGTTTGCCTGAAGCCCAGGGTCTCGGTCATGAGTCCGGCCGTGCGGTCTGCGTCCTCCACGGCGAGGGTGACGTGATGGAAGCCGCGCACCGAATCTCCGGCAGGCATTGTTCCATCCGCCGTGCCCTCACGCCCGTCCTGCGCGGCCACGAGCTCCACGCGCAGACCGTCGGGGTCGGAGAAGGTGAGGACGGTCTCCCCGAAGCGGTCGCGGGGCTTCTCGAAGCGGACGCCGGCTTCGACGAGACGCTCGGTCCAGTATCCTAGCGAGTCAGCCGGGATGGAGAACGAGGTTGTGACGAGTTGTCCTGCTCCGATCCTACCCTTCCGCGCGTCCCCCCACGGGAAGAAGGTCATGATGGTGCCAGGGGTCCCCGCGCCGTCGCCGTAGTAGAGGTGGTAGGTCTCGGGATCGTCGAAGTTCACCGTCTTCTTGACCATCCGCAGGCCGAGGGTGCCCGCATAGAAATCCACGTTGCGTTGCGGGTCGCCCGCGATCGCGGTGACGTGGTGGATGCCCATGATCTTCGCGCTCCCCGTATTCAATGACCGCTCCTTCCGATGCCTACTCGACGTGCGGGGAGACGAGGACCGGCCCGCGCGAAGCCGTCACGACCTTGGTGGAGACGCTCCCGAGCCGGGTACGCATCATCCCCGCTCGACCCCGGTTGCCGACGGCCACGAGAGGCGGATGATCCTCTTCCTGAATCGCCCTCAGCAGAACGGCGGCCGGATATCCGTCGGCCACCCGGATCTCGGGCCGGCTCCCCAGGATTCCTTCCAGCTCGCCGGCCCTGGTCTCCAGCCTATTCTCGTCCCGCTGCCGCATGTCCATGAGGTTCTGGGCGGCGGCGTCCCTGGCTTCCCCTTCCGGCACTTCCGGCAGGTCAGGGTGGGCGAAGAGCAGGACGGCCCGTGACCCGTAGAGGCTCCCGATGCTTGCCGCCAGATCCCCGGCCCGCCGGGCGTCGTCCGAGAAGTCCTCCCCGATGATGATACGGATTGGAGGCCACGCCTCTTCTCCGCTGCGCATCACCAGTACCGGGATCTGGGCGTGGTGGACGATCTCCTCGGATTGGCTCCCCATCAGGATGCGCTGCACGGTTCCGAGCCCCCGGCTGCCCACGACCAGCAGTCCCGCGCCGATCTTGCGGCTGAGTGAGATCACCTCGTTCGAGGTGCGTCCTCCGCGGAGGTGGGCCTCGGTTACCCGTCCTCCTGAGTCTTCGATCTTTCGGACCTGTTCGTCGAGCTTTTCCTGCCCCTGGCGCCTGAGCTCCGCCTTCACGAACTTGTGGGCGAAGCCGGGCACGTCGTGCCAGACGTGGACGACGTGCAGTTCCGAGCCGGATCTCCGCGCGAGGTCCGAGGCCGCCTCGGTAGCCCGGATCGCATCCTCGGAACCGTCGGTCGCCAGCAGTATCTTCTCTGGGAATGGGCTCATCTGTTCTCCTCTCTATGGAAAACAGATTGTCTCACGACGGCACCCGATCACGAAACTGGCGGCGATAGAGATCGGCGTATAGTCTGTCTCTTTCCAGTAATTCCTCGTGCGTGCCACGCTCCGCGATGCGGCCGTCGCTGATGGCGAGTATCACATTCGCGTTCCTGATGGTGCTGAGGCGGTGGGCGATCACCACGCTCGTGCGTCCCTTCAAGAGCGTGGCGAGCGCCTCCTGGATGATCGCCTCCGTCCGGGTGTCTATGTTGCTCGTCGCCTCGTCCAGGATGAGGATGCGCGGGTCTGTCAGCACGGCGCGGGCGAACGACAAGAGCTGGCGCTGCCCCTGGCTCAAGGAACCGCCGCCCTCCCCGAGCACCGTGTCGTACCCTTCCGGCAGCGCGGCGATGAAACCGTGGGCGTCCACGGCGCGGGCCGCTGCCTCTACGTCCTCGCGGGACGCGTCGTCCCGACCGTAGCCGATGTTCTGCGCGATGGAGCCCGAGAACAGGAAAGGCTCTTGAAGAACGATCCCGATGTTCCTTCGCAGATCCTTGCGCTGGAATCCCCGCACGTCGCGGCTGTCTATGCGGACGGCTCCTTCCGTGGCATCGTAGAAACGTGGGATGAGGCTGGCGATGGTCGTCTTGCCCGCTCCCGTCGGGCCGACGAGCGCCACCGTCTGGCCGGGCTCCACCTCGAAGCTCACGTCGTGCAGGACGGGGCGTCCGAGTTCGTAGGCGAACGTTACATTCTCGAACGAAATGCGGCCTTCCAAGGCGCCAGCATTTTTGGCTTCCGGCGGGTCTTGGGGCTCGGGTTCCGTGTTCAGGATCTCGTAGATGCGCTCCGCGCCGGCCAGGGCCGACTGGGCCTGAGTGTAGACCTGGGAGACGAGTTGGATGGGCCTGAAGAACTGCTGCACGTAGATCAGGAACGCTGTCAGCACGCCCACCGAGAGAGAGCCTTCGAAGACCAGGTAGCCTCCGTAGCCGATCACCAGCGCCGTCGCCAGCGTGGACAGCACGTCTATGGCGGGGGAGAAGGCCGAGGTGATGGCGACCGCCTGAATATTCGCGTCCCGGTTGGCGGCGTTGCGCTCCCGGAAGCGGGCAATATTTCGCTCTGTCCGGTTGAAAGCCTGCGCCTCGCGCACCCCGACGATGTCCTCCTGCAATCCGGCCGTCACGTCCCCGACCGTCTCGCGCGTGAGCCGGAACGCCTTCCTGGCGCGCCGGGCGAAGAAGGCGGTAGTTAGAAGCATGACCGGTATGATCGCGAAGCACGCCAGCGCCAGGTTCCATTGCAAGAAGAGCATCGCGACCAGGATGCCGGCAAGGCTGAAGATCGAACCTATAAGCTGCGTCAGCCCCTGCGAGAAAAGCTGGTTGAGGGTCTCCACGTCGTTGGTGACGCGGCTCATGAGATCCCCGATGGGCCGCCGGTCGAAGAAGCT
>JACCTS010000197.1 GCA_013812245.1 Rubrobacter sp. | reverse complement strand
GCTCGTCCTCGTCGCGCCCGGCGGTTTCGAAGAGTTCTTCCGGCCTCCACAATACAGCAAGCCGGCGCAAGCGCTGGAGCTTCCGCCGCCCGAAGGCCCTCCAAACGTACCAGCGATCGTCGCCGCGCTGGAGCAGCACGGTGTAGAGGTCGTCGGTCCCCCCGGCCCGCCAGTGCAAGGGTAGCGCAACTCAACTTCCGATAACTGCGTACACCGGAAGCCCTGGTTGCCGAGAAAGAGCCTTCCAGGCAACAGGGTGAATAAGCTTCGAAGCTTATGGGGATGCACAGGACTTCATCGAGTGGCATCATACTTCTGTAGCGCCGGTTACTAGAAAGGGGGTTGCTCTCTTGTCGGCTTCGAGACTCGCCCGCTGGGGCGGGCTGGCCGCCATGGTGGGTGGCGCGCTGTGGGTGATCGTGTTCGTACTGTTCGCATCGAGGTCTTCGGGGCCAGATGTGACACCACCTTACAGGAGCTTCGAGGGTCTGGGGCTTCCGACCCTGCTCTCCCTGCTGCTCATCGTGTCGGGCTTCGTGGGCGTTCACATCTGGCGCAGGGAAGTTTATGGAAGGTTTGGAACCGTGGGCTTTGTTCTGGCCTTGGTTGGGGCCATCGTCTCGATCGTCAGCGTCGGTTCTTGGCCGTTGATCTTAATAGGGAGTTACGCGCTCATGATCGGTTCGCTGGTGGTGGGCGTAGGCGCCCTGGTAACGAACGCGCTTCCCCGCTGGGGCTCGATAGCGCTGATGGTTGGCTCAGTGGCGTTCTTCTTGTTCAACACCGAGACCGCTGCGGCATGGTTCGCGTTGCCGTACGGGGTGGCTTGGACAGCGATGGGCTACCTTCTTTGGTCCGGCGAACGCACGGCAGCCGAGCAGCCTTCGCGCGTGAGGTGAACTTCCATGAGAAGGCACATTTTGTCAAGGCCGACGTGGCGGCCTCGGCGTGGCAGAGTGCAGCGGATTGTGCCCTTCGCGCTATGCTTCCATCCGCACTCTCAGTGAGTCCACTCTTTGGTGACCCGGTGCATAGGATGAGATCCGTCTTCTCGGACTAATCGGGTGCTGCAATCTTCGGAACGGTTTCTCCTCTGCAGGTAGACCAAGTTCGCAATTGCGCAGTCACCTCTAGATCCGAAGCGCATTCGGGCAAGTAGCCGTGACACATCAGCCACCTTAGCTTCGTTGCTACTGTAGCAGGATCTTCACCTCCTCTTCTTTAGCTTCCCTGAGAACTCCATCATCTCTCTCTTTAAGCTGCTCCCTCCTCCTCCAACTGTTGGCGCCGACGGGTGTTGTAGTGAGGATCGTAAACCTCTGCGCTCACCCACAGGCGGTGTAAGAGCACCGAGAGTTTTCTGGCTACGGCTACCACCGCTCGTTTCTTGGCGTTCTTTCCTCCCCGAGAAGCTATCTTTTCTCCGTGACGTCTTAGATCCGAATCCGAGCCAAAGGGGCCAAGGATGTAGTGAGCGCTACCGACCAGAAGCCTCCTCAGCATCTCATCGCCTTCCTTGGAGATGCGCCTCTGAGGATCTCTGTCTCCCGACTGATCGATTGCGGGCACGAGCCCCAGGTACGCTCCTACGGAGCGGCTCCTTTCGAAGCGGTAGGGATCTTCCAACGTCAGCACGAAGGTAAGCGCGGTAAGCGGCCCGATCCCCTCGACCTGGCGCAAGAGTTCGGTTTCTGAGTAGCGCTCCTTGGAGATCGTTTCCAGCTGCCGATCGTAATCCCGGATGCGCTCTGTCAGCGAGCCGATCTGCTCCAAGATAGGCTCGAGGGCCGGCCGTAGCGCCTCGGGGATGTGCTCAGGCGCCCTCTTGTGGAAGCTTCTCGCCGGGCACTTGGGCAAGCGGGCACCGAAGGACTTGACAGCTCCCCTAACGTGATTGACCAACTGTGTGCGGCAACCGACCAACGCCTGCCGGGAGCGGATTAAGGCCATATGGGCCTGGGAGTCTTCACCCCGGTGCTTGAGCGGGTAAAGAAGCTTCGGATCAAGACGTGCGAGGCGAGCCAGGTTCTCGGCATCGATCTCATCTGTTTTGCGTTTGTTGGCGTAGATGAGCCTTACCTTGCGGGCGTTGGCAACCAGGACCTCGTGGCCACACTCCTCTAGCACCCGGCTGACCCAGGGCGAGTGGGTTCCGGCCTCGATCGCGATGCGCATGAGCTGCTCGGAGGCGAAGCGTCGTCTGAAGGCCTCCGGGGTTGTTCGCAGCCTACCCTCCTCCATAACCTCGCCGCTCTGTTGGTCGATGAGGCACAGGTAGGAGTACTTGTCGCCGAGGTCCAATCCGGCTGTCGTCTTTGGCTCGCCCCTGCTACCATCCATGGTGGGCCGATCCTCCTCTCTGGGCCGCCAGAGCCCGTCGAACATCTGCAGACCCACAGGGTACTGCGTATCTGGGGGGTCGGCCTTCTCATCTCATCTTCGGAGTCCTGAACGAGGTGTTTCTATGAGATCCGTGATCCCGAGGCCGTTCCTGCTTGTCCTGACGCTGATGCTGGTGGTCGGAGGGATCGCCTTTATCGAACTTCGCCTCGATGCGGTGGGTA
>JACCTS010000188.1 GCA_013812245.1 Rubrobacter sp. | reverse complement strand
AGGCTCGCGCCGTTGAGGTGGTTGCCCCACGTCTGTCCGGGAACCATGCTCTTCAGTGAAGGCGGCTGCGTGGTGGCCGCGTGCCACTGCGTCTTGCCGAAGTACGAGAGGCCCCACATTCCCACCTGCCCGTCGGAGCCGGGGAGCTTCGCGGCCCACTCCACAGAGTCATACCCGTCCTCTATCTCCTGCGGGAAGGTGCCGAACTCGCCTTCTGAGGCGAAGCGACCCCGCACGTCCTGCACCACGACGATGTAGCCGCGACGGGCCGCCCGCAGCGGATCGAAGTAGGTGAAGTCGCGCGCCTGGTCCTTGCCGTATGGAAGCCGGGTCAGAAGGACCGGGTACTCGCTTTCGTCCGCCGGACGGTAGACGTTTGACATGAGGGTCGTGCCGTCGCGCATGGTGGCGGGCACGTCTATCTGTACGGTTACTTCACGTATAGGTTCCGTGGGGTTCACGGTTGGATCACACGCGCCTTCGAAGCAGGACCAGCGCGGCCACGGCCGCGAGCGCCACGGTTGCGAGCACGGCGACGGAGACGGTCTTGAGTTGCCGCAGCCTGCCCCGCATCTCCGCCGTGTCGTTGGTATGTGGGAAGGGTTCGTCCGGCTCCTCGACGCCGAGAAACTCGCACAGAGATCCCCAGCCTTCCTTCGCCTCGAACACCAGTAGCCGGTCCCGTGGTACGCGTTGGCGGACCCGTTGTGTGTGCCGCTCGAAGACCCCGATCGCGTATTCTTTGTCCTCGAAGCGCCCATCGAAGGTGCCCTGCCAGATGATTTCGTCTGCCAGGCTCATCCTCGGCGAGTGGAGTACGAGGAGGGTGAACAGAGTGTAGCCGATGCGGTAGACGGGGGATCGGGGGATGACCACGCTCAGCTCGTACATGGTGTTCCGCACGCTCTCGTACCAGCGCTCTGGGTCGCGCACGCTCAGGATCACCTTGGCGTCCGGGTTTCTTTCCAATAGCTCCTCGTAGAACGTGCAGGCCGGCCAGTCTACGGCTGCTTCGTAGTCTCCGAGAACCCCTTCCCAGTCTACCGGCTCGCCCCGCCACGCGGCCACCCAGAAGTGCGAGTGCTCGGGGTGCTCGAAGACCTGGGTCATATGGTAGCAGGGTCCGAAGCCCAGGGACTCGAGCGCGATCTTCAGCGATGCCGTGCCCGTCCTGCCGAAGCCAGCCCCGACGACCTTCACCCTGCGGGCGTGTAGTCTTTGAACTGCTCGCGCAGGGCCCGCTTCAGGAACTTGCCGGCGGCTGTGCGCGGTATCTCCTCGACGAACTCGATCGAGTCAGGCAGGGACCACTTCGGATGGTTTTCGGCGAGGTGGGTCATGAGGTCTTCTTCCGTCGCGCTCTCGCCTTCTTCGAGGACGACGACCCCGAGGGGGCGCTCCTGCCACTTCTCGCTGGGGATGGCTATGACAGCGGCCTCGGCGACGGCCTCGTGGGCCATCAGGTCGTTCTCCAGGGCGACCGAGGAGATCCACTCCCCTCCGCTCTTGATGAGGTCCTTGGTGCGGTCCTGCACCTCCACGTACCCTCCGGACCCGATGCTGACGATGTCGCCGGTCCTGAACCAGCCGTCGTCGGTGAACTTGTCCGGGTCTTCGTCCTTGAAGTACGCGCCCGTAACCCACGGTCCCCGGACCTCGAGCTCGCCCATGCTCTCACCGTCCCAGGGGGCGAATCCATTGTCACCCCGCGCCCTGATCTCGATGAACGGCCCCGGTATGCCCTGCGTCGCCCGGACGCGGTACTTGTCGTCCTCCGGGAGGTCTTCCTTCTCGCTCGTCAGGTTGCAGACGGTTCCGAGCGGGGTCGTCTCTGTCATGCCCCAGGCGTGGAGGACGTGCAATCCGTAGCGGTCCTGGAAGGCCCGGATCATGGACTCAGGCGCCGCGGAACCGCCGATGATCATGTCGTGTAGGTTCGAGAGATCGTAGGCGTCCGGATCCTCATCGAGCTTTCTCAGGATACCGAAGAAGATGGTTGGCACCCCGGCGGTGAGGGTTACTTCCTCCTGCGCCAGGTTCTCTAGCAGGCTCTCGGGGTCGAGATGCGGACCCGGCATGACCTGCTTGGCCCCGACCAGGGTGGCTGTGAACGGCATACCCCAGGCGTTGACGTGGAACATTGGTACGACGGGCATGACCGTGTCGCGCTCGCGCAGGCCGAGCATATCCGGCATGGCCGAGGCCATGGAGTGCAGACAGATGCCCCGGTGCGAGTACGTCACCCCCTTGGGCCGCCCCGTCGTCCCGGAGGTGTAGCACATGGCCGCGGCGTCGTTCTCGTCGAAGTCCGGGTACTCAAAGTCGTCTTCGTTGGCGCTTTCGAGGAGGTCTTCGTAGCTCTCCAGGCCGTCGGGTGCCGAATCGGGGACGGAGCCATCGGCGGAGAGGATGAAGATTCGCTCCAGGTTCACCTCGTCCCTGAAGCCGTCGAGGAGCGGGAGCATTGTCTCGTCTATGAAGAGTATCTTGTCCTCCGCGTGATCGAAGATGTACGCGAGATCATCGGGGCTCAGGCGCGGGTTGACGGTGTGGAGCACGGCTCCTGAGCACGGTATCCCGAAGTACGCTTCGAGGTGCTGGTGCGAGTTCCAGGCGAGGGTCGCCACCCGGTCGCTCTTCTCCAGGCCTAGTCCGCCGAGGGCGACGGCGAGCTTCTTGGCGCGGCGGACGAAGTCCGCGTACGTGTAGCGGTGGAAACTCTTGTCTGGCAGGCGGGTGACGACCTCGCGATACCCGAAGAGCGCCTCCGCCCGCCGGAGCACGGCGGGCAAAGTTAGCTGGTAGTCGGCGGTAAGCCCTTTCAAGGTGGTGCCTCCTTCTCTTTTCCCCAGAGATTCGGTGGGACGATGTTAGCATTCGTCCGAGATGCGGGGCAAGGCGGAGGAGTCGTGAACGAAGACGGTTTCAGCGTAATGGCGGTGACGCTGTTCGGGGAGTGGGAGGTGGCACGCCGGTGGCTATGACACATCATCGGCAGGGTGAAATTTCGAGTTATTCACCCATCTTCCGAGAGGACGTGTACTCGGAAGTTCGCCTTGAGGGGTTCTTGGAAGTAGAGGAACCTACGCCGCCGCTCGTTCCTTCTCGTAGCGCACCACCAGGACCGGGCAGTGGGCGTGACGAACCACAGAGTCAGAGACGCTGCCCATCAAAGCCCGCCGCACACCCCCGCGCCCTCGACTGCCCATGACGATGAGCCCCGCCCCTATCTCCTCGGCCACTTGCAAGATCTGCTGAGCCCGATGGCGTTCGCCTATAGGGTCAACTATCTTCAGGTGCTTCTGAGCGACCTTGCCCCCGGCCTGCTGTATTTTCTCGACCTGCTCCTCGAGAACTTTCTCCGCCTGGGTGTGGAGTTGCTCGACCACCTGCGGGATGTTGACGTCAAAGGATGATGTATAGCCGGGAGCTACGGTCACGACGTGCAACTCCGAGTCGGTGGTGGCTATATCCACAGCGGTGGTGCGGGCCAGCTCGGCGTCCTGGGAGCCGTCGGTGGCCAGCAGGATCTTGGTGGGGAAGATGCTCATCGCGATACTCTCCTTTCCCGTGGGCACCCCATGGAGGTGTATGTGCTTATTGTATCAAGAATGCTGGTCAGCACAAGGGAACGGAGACGGCACAACGCCTTTCCAAAAGGGTTACAGAGGCGTATTCACCCTAGTGCGTGGAAATACTTCTCGGCAATTGGGCTTCCGGTGGACGGAGTTCTCGGAGTATGCGTCCTGTCAAGTGTGTAAAAGTCCCGTGCCGCTCCACTCCTCACCGCTCGTCAGCTCGCCACCAGTTGCGGCTGCTCTGTCACCTCCTCCTTTCGCTCCAGCTTCGCCAAGGACCCGGCG
>JACCTS010000145.1 GCA_013812245.1 Rubrobacter sp. | reverse complement strand
ACAGGTTCGGCCCAAACCCGAAGGGCGCTACCTCGAGAGTCGTCTGAGGGCAGTCTTTCGCCGCAGCTGGCTACCTTCCGGGAAAGACCCCTCTCGGAAGGTAGCCGGGGCGTTTTAGAGATACCCTGCTCCCTCATCCCTACCCGTGCAGACCTTCCTTGATCCTCTGCTCACCTGACAAGGAGCCCAGATGTACGTTCTGCGGATCGAACACCCAGTCCCCGACTACGACTCCTGGAAGGCGGCCTTCGAGAGCGACCCCGTCGGCCGGGAGCGGTCGGGGGTGCGCCGATACCGGATCTTACGGCCAACCGACGATCCGAACTACGTGATGATCGACCTCGAGTTCGACAGCGAAAGCGCGTCGGAGGCCCTCCTCGCCGCGATGCGCAAAGTGTGGGGTCGCGTTGATGTGATGCGCGACCCCCAGGCGCGAATCGTCGAGGTGGTGGAGAGTGAAGAGTACTAACCCCAGAACTTCTTCTACATCTACAAGCATCCTTCTCCCTCGTCCACCGAAGTTCCAGGAGGGTTTCCCGGGAGTCTGTTTGCAGGATGCGGCATTTCTCCGGCTTCAGCAACCCACGCACGACCTTTTAAGATAGCCGGTCAGTGGCGATTAGGGTTGCAGCATCAACTGCGGCGACGGTCACACCACGACTTTGTCCGGCAAGCGAAAAGCCCCGCCGATTGCGGGGCTTTAGTAGTAGCGGGGATAGGATTTGAACCTATGACCTTCGGGTTATGAGCCCGACGAGCTACCAGACTGCTCCACCCCGCGTCGCGACAGAGAGTCTACCACCGCCGGGAGGTTTGTAAAGGCTCGCGGCCCCATGATAGGGTTGGCCGAATGATGTGGTTGCTACTAGCTTTGATCCTGATCGGCGCCGTCCTCGCCCTCGTGACGGCGGTACGCGCCCTGGGGGCCTGGTTGCGCTACCGGAGAGCCAGGATCGAACTCCGCGATCACCTCACTGACGAGGTCGCAAACCTCCTATCCCGCACCGGCGAGATGGAGGAGAACCTCACCAACCTCGAAGCCAGGAGCCAGCAACTCCCCGTTCAGATCGCCGAGCTTCAGGAGAGCCTGACGACGCTCCGCATCCTGACTTCCGCGCTCACGAGCACACTTCAGCAACTCAGCCGCGCCCTCTCGTTCGACGCTATCAAGGCACTGAGCGCCGTTCAACTATCCAACCTCCTCCCTTCCCGTTCGGAGACCAGGAAGCCGGGATGATGGAAGAGGATCGGGCGCGGCCGACGGAAGAGGCTTTGCGGCCTTCCGGCGAGGAGTGTGAGATGTGCGGCTCCGAGATGTACGGGCTGCACTGCAAGCTGATCTGCCCGAACTGCGGCTACCGCCGCGACTGCTCCGATCCGTAGGAAGTCTCTATTCTTGCTCCCTGGCGTCGCGTTCGGCGAGTACTTTTTGGGCGGCGGCGAAGGCTGAGTTGGCTGCGGGTACGCCGCAGTAGATGGCACTCTGAAGAAGAACTTCCTTGATCTCATCTTCCGTCAGGCCGTTTCGGAGCGCGGCCCGGATATGCAGCTTAAGTTCTTCGAGGTGTCCCAGCGCGACGAGGGCCGTCAGGGTGATGCAGCTTCGGGTGCGACGGTCGAGGCCGGGGCGCGTCCAGATCTCACCCCAAGCGTAGCGGGTGATGAGATCCTGGAAGTCTTCCGTGAACGGTGTCGCCCGTCCGATGGCGGCGTCCACGTGCTCGCCACCGAGCACCTCCCGACGGACCTCCATGCCGCGCTCGTGTCTGGGATCGCTCACGCTCTCACCGGGCCGAGATGGTCGAGGATGGCGCGATTGACCGTCTCCGGCTGCTCGATGTTCGCCAGGTGAGCCGCGGGCTCGACCACGATGAACTCAGAGCCGGAGATTCCTTCGTGCATGAACCTACCGTGGTCTGGCGGGGTGGCGGGATCGTCGGAACCGGAGATCACGAGGGTCGGGGCGTTTATGCTCCCGAGCCTGTCGCGCAGGTCCATGTCCCGGATCGCCGCACAACACCCGGCGTAGCCCTGGGCCGGGGTTTCGCGCAGGTCCCTGCCCACCCTTTCCATGGTCTCGGGCCGGGAGGCCCGGAACTGCGGGGTGAACCAGCGGTCCAGCGCTCTGTCCTCCAGTGCGCCCACGCCGTCGCTCAAAGACACCGAGATCCGCTCGTCCCACGTCTCCCTCGGCCCGAGCAAAGCCGACGTGCAGAGGAGCACCAGCCGTTCGACGCGCTCAGGGACCTCGCTCGCGATCCACATCCCGACCATCCCCCCGATAGAGAGGCCGCAGAAGGAGAAACGTTCGATCCCTAACTCGTCGAGCATCACCAGCGTGTCCCGCCCGAGGTCTTCGATGGAGTACGGCCCCTCAGGGGTGGGAGACTTGCCGTGGCCCCGGTTGTCGAAGCGCACTAGCCGGAAGCGTTCCGAGAACGCGAGTGCCTGATCGTCCCACATCCCGAGCGTCGTGCCTAGCGAGTTCGCCAGCACGAGCACGGGCGCGTCATCCTGCCCCTCCAGCTCGTGGTGCAGCCTGACCGTATCTTCCTTCATGCAGTCCCCTCTTTACGATAGAGTTCGAGCGCCCGGTCCACGAACGTCTCCGCCGAGCCCAGATAGCCCGCCGGGTCGAGCGCGGCGTCCATGTCTTCCTCGGACAGAGCATCCCGCAGGCCCGGCTCGTCCGCCAGTTCCTCGCGCAGCGTCCTGCCACCCTCCGCGGCCCGCAGGGAGGCCGCCTGCACCAGCTCGTGTGCCTCCAGCCGGCCGATTTTTTCGGCGGCGACGGTCGTGACGTGTTCCGCGAGGATCAGTCCGTTGGTGATGTTCAGGTTCTCGCGCATGCGGCCGGGATGGACCTCCAGACCTTCGAGCGTCTCGCGCATCGAGGTCGCAGCGCCGCCGGTCAGGGCAAGAGCTTCGCTCAAAGCATCCCACTCCGAATGCCAGGCGCCAGCGGCCCGCTCGTGCTCCTGCGCCATCGCGGATTGCAGGGTCGCGGCGAGCGGATAGACCCGGCGCGCGCAGGCGGCGGCGAGGACTGATCTGACCGGGTTGCGCTTGTGCGGCAGGGTGGACGAGCCGCCGCGCCCACCGCCGGAAGGCTCGGCTACCTCGGCCACCTCGGTCTGGGACAGCAGGATCACATCTAGCGCGACCTTGTGCGCCGTCCCAGCCGCCAGCGAGAGAGCACCCCCCAGATCAGCGACCCGGAACCGGGCCGTGTGCCACGGAACAACTGGCTCCGCGAGACCCAGTTCATCCGCGAACGCCCGCAGCACCTGGATGCCAGAAGAACCGAGCGAGGCGAGCGTCCCTGCGGCCCCGCCGAGCTGCGCGGCGAGTCCTTCTTCACGAACCGTGAGCAGCCTCCTCCTGGCATCGAGGACGGAGACGAGCCAACCGGCTGCTTTGAGCCCAAAGGTGGTCGGGAGGGCCTGCTGCATCAGCGTGCGTCCCGCCATGAGCGTGTGTCGGTGCTCTTCAGCGAGACGGGCGCAGGCGGTGGCGAGGCCGTCAAGCTCGGCCAGGATCAGGCCGAGCGCCCTCCGGGAGACAAGCATTGCGGCGGTATCTACGATGTCCTGGCTCGTGGCCCCCCGGTGGACATGCCGCGCGGCGGCTTCGGACACTTCGGAGACGGCGGCGGTCAGAGCTTTGACGAGGGCAGGGACGGGGTTGCCAGCAGCACGGCCGGAGTGTCCGATCTCTTCCACGTCAAAGAGATCCGCGTTGCAGCATCCCGCGATGGCCTCTGCGGCTTCGGGTGGGATCAGGCCGGCTCGCGCCGCCGCGAGCGCCAGGGCCCGTTCCGCGTCGAGCATCGCCTGAAGCCACGCGCGCCCACCTACCGCCTCCCGTATATCATCGGGGACGAAGATCGGGGCGAACAGCTCTTCAGACATCGAAGAAAATGATCTGCTTCTCGCCCTGCAAACACACGTCGAACACGTAGCCGACTTCCCCGGCGCGGGCCACGAGCGTTGCCCGAAAATCCGGATCTTCGACGGACACGAGCACAGGATCGCTGGCATTTGCCTCTTCCTCGTCGGGGAAGTAGATGCGCGTGACGAGGCGCTTGAGGAGCCCCCTCGCGAAGACCGAGACGGCTATGTGCGGAGCCTGGGATCTTCCATCAGGGCTGGGGACGGTCCCCGGCTTGACGGTGACGAACTCGAAGCGTCCTTCCGCGTCCGTGCCACAGCGTCCGAAGCCGGAGAATTCATCACCGGGTTGGGCGTATCGACCCTCGGGGTCGGCCTGCCAGATCTCCAGCATGGCGTCGGGGACTGGCTCTCCCGCGCCATCGCAGACCGTGCCGGAGACGCGGATGGCGGAAGGGTGATCCGGATTCACCAGCCGGGTCTGATCCTCGGCCAGCAGCGCGTCGTGGAAGAAGGGGCCGACGGTCTGGGACGGGGTCGGCTCCGGGGTCACTTGTGGTTCTCCATCGGGGTGGCTTCCCTGCCGCGCAGGACGATGTCGAAGTTGTAGCCGAGGGCCCACTCCGGCTCCGTCGTATCGAGGTCGAAGCGCGAGATCATTTGTTCCCTCGCCTTCGGGTCGCTAACGGACTGGAAGATGGAGTCCTGGTCGAAGAGTGGATCTCCGGGGAAGTACATCTGGGTCACGAGGCGCGTGGCGAACGCCGGCCCGAACAGGGAGAAGTGGATGTGGGCCGGACGCCAGGCGTTGTCGTGGTTCTTCCACGGGTACGCGCCGGGCTTGACGGTCACGAAGCGATAGCGCCCTTCACCGTCCGTGAGGCATCTTCCCGCGCCGGAGAAGTTCGGGTCGAGCGGGGCCGGGTGGCGGTCGGCGTGGTGGGTGTAGCGGCCGGCGGCGTTTGCTTGCCACACCTCGATCAGGCTGCTCCGCACCGGCCTTCCGTCGCCGTCGAGGACACGCCCCGTGACGATGATCCTCTCCCCCAACGGCTCCCCGTCGTGTTGGCACGTGAGGTCGTTGTCCAGCGGCCCGACCTTCCCGTGACCGAAGGCAGGCCCCGTAACCTCCGAGAGCGTGTGCGGTAGGATCACCAGCGGCCTATCAGGAGCCCGCAGGCGCGTTGACTCGTAGGCCGGGTGAAGATAAGGCGGCTGGCTTTCATGGTCGCGTCGGTAGCCGGTGATTTCACCGCTCTGCCGCATCGTGTGTTCTCCCCTCATGCCGCGTCCTCCACCCTCTCGACGACCATCGCTATCCCCTGCCCCACCCCGATGCACATGGTGGCGAGTCCGAACTGGACGTTCTCGCGCCGCCGCATCTCGTGGACGAGCGTCGTCAGGATGCGGGCGCCGGAGCATCCGAGGGGGTGCCCGATCGCGATGGCCCCGCCGTTCGGGTTGAGGCGTTCGTCCTCCGCGTCCATGCGCCACTCGTGCAGAACCGCGAGGCTCTGCGCTGCGAAAGCCTCGTTCAGCTCGACGAGGCCAAGGTCGCCGAACGAGATCTCAGCACGATCCAGCACCTTCTGCGTAGCAGGGACAGGGCCTATGCCCATCACACGCGGCAGGACACCGGCCGTTGCCATGCTCCGTATCTTCGCCAGGGGTTCGAGCCCGTGGGCTCGAGCATATTCGGCAGAGACGACCATCACTGCGGCAGCCCCATCGTTCAGGGAGCTGGAGTTGCCAACCGTGACGCTCCCTTCCTTCTTGAACGCCGGCTTCAGCTTCCCGAGTTTCTCCAGCGAGGTGTCGCGGCGAGGGCCTTCGTCCGCCTCAACGACCGTCTCGGACTTCCGGAACTTCACGGTGACCGGTGTGATCTCATCCCGAAACCGTTTCCCGTCCTGTGCAGCCACCGCCTTCTCGTGGCTCAGGAGGGCGAACCGGTCCTGGGCCTCGCGCGAGATGTCGTAAGAGGAGGCGAGTTCCTCGGGCTCGCCCTCGTCGGGGGGGAAGAAACGCTCGTCGGCGAGGTTCTCCGCAGTCTGGCCGAGCGAGTCCGTGTGGCCCATCGCCTCCATCTTCGGGTTGACGAAGCGCCAGCCGAGGGACGTATCGTACATGGTGCTGGGTCCGGTGGCGAAGCCGCGCTCCGGCTTGCCGACCGCCCAGGGCGCGCGGCTCATGGACTCCACGCCGCCGCCGACGTACACGTCCGCCTCGCCGAGCATGACGGCGCGGGCCGCACCCGCCACGGCCTCAAGGCCAGAGCCGCACAGCCGGTTGACCGTGGCGCCCGCGACGGTCTCCGGGAAGCCGGCGAGGAGAAGCGACATCCGTGCCACGTCGCGGTTGTCCTCACCTGCCTGGTTGGCGCAGCCGAAGTACACGTCCTCCACCTCGCCTGATGGCACGCCGGTCCTCTCGATGAGCGCCTCCAGCGCGACGGCTCCGAGATCGTCGGGTCTGACGGCGGCCAGCGCGCCGCCGTGCCTCCCGACCGGGGTGCGAACGGCGCCGACGATCCAGGCTTCGCGCACGGTCTGTCCGTAAGTCACGTCCTCTGCCCTCCCCTCGCCCGCTCGGTCCTCTCGCGCAACTCGCGCAGGACGCGCAGTTCCTCTTCCGTCGGCGCCCCGGTGGTTTCCAGCTCGTCCGCCACCTTGAGGTTCCAGCCGGTGGCCTCGCGGGCTTCATCCACGGTCCTGCCGGGATGGAGGGCGGCCAGGATAAACTCCTTCGTCTCCGGGTCGGGCCGTAGGACGCCGAGGTCCGTGATGATGACCGAAGGACCGTTCCCGGAATATCCGAGTTCCCGGCGCGAGTCGCCGCCGTGCCCGTAGCCGACCGAGGTCACGAACGAGAGCTCCTCGACGAAAGCGCGGGGCGTGTGCCGGAGCATCACGATGACTTCCTTCGCCGACGCGGCGATCTCCGGCGCGCCACCGGCTCCGGGGAGACGAACCTTCGGGTCGTCGTAAGGGCCGATGACGGTGGTGTTGATGTTGCCGAAGCGATCTATCTGGGCCGCGCCGAGAAACCCCACGTCCACGCGGCCTGCCTGAAGCCAGTAGTTGAAGACCTCCGGCACGGAGACCACGGAGTCCGCGTGCTCGGCCAGGACACCGTCACCTATGGAGAGGGGCAGCACGTCCGGCTTCGCGCCGAGCGTGCCGGACTCGTAGACCAGGAAGC
>JACCTS010000114.1 GCA_013812245.1 Rubrobacter sp. | reverse complement strand
CAGCACCGCCCCGAGCGCGACGACGATCCCCAGCTCCGAGGCTGTCGCGCACAGGTCGCTAAAGCCCACCCCCTCCGCCTCCCCCGCGTGCGGCCCGAAGAACGGGATGCCCGCCGTCCGCGTCAGGAGGTACAACGAGGCGATCGCGAGGTTGCCCCCGACGCCGAGGAGCAGGATCCCCCGGTTGGGCCAGCGCAGCAGGAGCGCGACGTAGAGCACCTGGGCCACGGCGGAGACCAGGAAGAAGGTCCCGTACCCCCACCACTCCCGGAAGTGCTCCGGCATGACCCAGAGGTGTATGAGCGCGGCAACGAGCGAGAGGGCAGCCGCCGCGTACAGGATCGGCTTCGGGCCCCCGAAGCCGATACCTTCCATGGGCGTCATCGCCGCTTCCTCAACCTGAAAGTAGGCACTCTCGCTAGCCGCGTGCCGCCCGCGGGCCGGGCTGCAAGTACCAGGCCACCGCGATGCTGAGAACGCCCAGGGCCAGGTGCAGGAGGTTATCGAAGACGGTGTAGCTGTCGGGCAAGAGGCCGAACATGCCGGGCACGATAAAGCCGACGATACCGACCACCAGGTAGATCACGCCCAGCACCCCGACCACGGTGCCGGCAAACCCGTCGTCCACGCGGGCGAAGCCCACGTAGGCGAGCAGACCGCCAGTGGCCAGGTGGACTATGTCCTCCAGTATGTCGATGTTCAGGATGCCTAGCAGCAACCGCTCCCCCAGCACCAACCCCAATATGCCCGTGAGGATGAGCACCACCCCGAGTATCTGCGCGTACGTCCGTACCGCCATCTTCCGTCCTCCTTCTCGTCTGTTTTCTGATGCTCCACTGTGCGCTTACCGCAAACACGCAAACAGGGATTTGACGTATTTTCGTCGCCTATCTATTAGTCACGCTCTCGTTTCTCGCGCACCGCCCTCTCCGCCGCCCGGCAACCGAGCCTCGAATGGGCGCCGCGGAACGGCGTTGCCTCCGAGCCTCCACAGCGCAACGGTGGCCCGCTCCTTTCACCAGGAAAGGCCCATCGTCGAGCGGGGTGATTTTTGCCCATTTCGGAAATGGTTTATCTCCTCACTCTAGTCATTCCCGAAATGATATACGTGGTTTGACTAATATGTCAAGTATTTACTTAAATTATTAGAATAAACTCATTTGTCGTCGTATGCTCCGGGCGCAGACAACCGAGGAGAGGTGGCTTGCCGAAGCATCTTGATCAGAGGTTTTTCGTGAGCACACGAGGGCAGATTGTGACACCGCTGAGCCTTGCGTACCCGGGAATTGAGACTGCGTCGTAAGGCGTTCGGTGGGGGGAGGGACCGCGGCGCCCCTGCTGGCACCAGCTTCTCTCAGAGCTTTAGGTAGCGCCGCGAGGACCTCTTGAGGGCCTCTTGAGGACCTCTTGAGTTTGGCGTTCATCGGCAATCGGCACGAGGAGCTCCCTGTTGCCCTTGGCGACCCTCACCTCCTCAGCGCGCGAGAAGGAAACTACCGACCGGGATCACACCCGCCGCGCCGTATCGTCCCCCAGTGCTACCTCGAAACAACAATGAGGGACCTCGCCGCGATCGCAGTGCTGGTGGACCGGCACGCCCACCAACTCCGTGAGCAAGGCCTCGACGAGTCGACAGACCTCTGGATGGCCCGGTACCGCGTCGGTCACAGGGCAGCTATAGCCGCGGACGACAAAGGCGCCGTCGCGCTCTTCGAGCTCAACAAGGCCACCCAGCTCGTCGAGCACGGCGGCGGCCGCCTCGAGCCGCGCGCGCGCACTGCTATCCGCCGGTACGGTTCGCTCGTCCGCCATGCGGCGTCCCACCGCCCTCAGCAGCGCTTCGGTCTCCCCGGGCCCCAGCCGCTCGGCCATGATGTCCAGGAGCTGGCGCAGCACCGGCCCGTACGCTTTCGGAAACAAACCTTCGGCCTCCGGCGTCAACTCGTAGACGTAGGCGGGCTTGCCTCCGCCACTCCCGCGACGTACCGAGCCTCGCTGCCGAACGACCCCGTCGCGCTCGAGCGTAGCGAGGTGCGCACGCACCCCGTTGTTCGTGAGGCCCAACTCACCCGCGAGGTCCTCGACGGTACGGCCGGAGCGCCTGAGCAGCGTGACGATCCGCCCGCGCGTGCTCCGAAAAAATTGCTGATCCCAAGGTGTAGCCAACCCGATCCTTCCGCCATTTGCGCTTACTCTAACAAAGAAATCTGTTTTAAACAGTAAATTAAGTAATTACTTGATTTATTGTCTATACTTGGATATCTTGTTGACGATATGGGATGTGCTTGCGTCGGGGCTGGCACAGATCTTTGGAAAGGAGAAAAGGATATGGAGAGCAAGGCCAGGAAAATGGGGCACCCGATTCATCCGATACTGATCCCGCCCCCGGTCGGGATGCTCACTACGTCGGACGTCTTCGACGCCGTCTACGTACCAACGGGGAGTGGGCTGGGATCCCCTTCTCCTCGCTGGGAGGCCATCTAGGGGGCGGGTTGGTTCTGCGGCTGGGCGTGGGAGTGTCCGAGGGTGCGAATCCGAACGCCTCCAGTTCGCTCTCCGGGCGTCCGGCCGGCGAGGGCTCAACGAGCGTGCGAAGGGTGCAATAAGAAATGTCCTGTCTGTTCGATGAAGGGAGTTGAGACTATGGCCGAGTTCGTGACGGTGGCCGGAGTGGACGATATTGAAGAGGGTGAGCTGAGAGCGTTCGACGTGCGAGACGCCAGGATCGCCGTGGCGAACGTGGCCGGCGCGTTTCATGCCTTCGACGATACGTGTACTCACCGGCAGTGCTCGCTGGCGGCGGGGGATCTGGAAGATACCACCGTGATCTGCCCTTGCCACGGCTCCGAGTTCGACGTGACCAGCGGGGCGGTGCTCCAGGGTCCCGCCCGAGAGGCGGTCGAGACCTACGAGACGCGGTTGGAGGAGGATAGCCTGGAGATCAAGGTCTGATGTCCGAAACTTTCGTGATAGTTGGCGCCAGCCTGGCGGGAGGAGGGGCGGCGGCCACCCTCCGACAGGAGGGCTTCGACGGAAGGGTGATCCTGATCGGGGCGGAGCCCCAACCCCCGTATGAGCGACCGCCGCTCTCCAAGGATTACCTCCGTGGCGAATCTTCGTTCGAGGAGGCGCTGTTCCAGCCGTCTAACTTCTATGAGGAGAACGGTATCGAGACTCGGTTCGGCGCCCGGGTCACGCGAGTAGACGCCACCGGGAACGTGGTCGAGTTCGGCGATGGGGAGCAGGTGGCCTACGATAGGCTTCTCATCGCCACAGGGGGGCGGAATCGGCGTTTGTCCATTCCGGGACTGGACCTGGAGGGCGTCTATGGCCTGCGCACGGTTGCCGACTGCGAACGCATCCGCGCGGAGATCGCTCCAGGACGGAAGGCCGTAGTGGTGGGGATGGGATTTATTGGCTCGGAGGTGGCGGGGTCGCTCCGGCAATCGGGCGTGGAAGTCGTCATCGTGGACCGTAACGAGGCACCGCTGCGTCGCGTCCTCGGTGAAGAGGTAGGCCGGGTAATAGAAGGTATCCATCGTGACAACGGGGTGTCCATGATCTTCGAGGACACGGTAGCCGCGTTTGAAGGCGCGGGTCGCGTGGAGCGGGTCACGACCCAGGGCGGTCGTCGCATCGAGTGCGACTTTGCCGTGGTGGGCCTCGGTATCGAGCCGGTCACAGGGCTACTCGCCGGCACAGGCGTGGAGATCGACAATGGCATCGTGGTCGACGAGTTTTGCCGTACAGGCGTGGAGGGAATCTACGCGGCGGGTGACGTGGCCAACCACTATCACCCGGTGTTCGAGCGGCGAATACGCGTTGAACACTGGCAGAACGCGCTG
>JACCTS010000053.1 GCA_013812245.1 Rubrobacter sp. | reverse complement strand
GCGTGACGGCCTCCTCCAGCGTGTCCGGGGCGTCCACGCCGACGACCTCCCAACCGTTCTCGCGGGCGGCGAGACCGACGGACCCCCCGATCAGGCCGACTCCCACTATGCCGAGCATCCGGCTCACGGCTGGCCGAGCGCCCCGATCACCCGTTCGTTCTCCTCCGAGTTGCCGACCGTGACCCGGCTCCAGCCTGGATACCCTAGCGCCTCCCCTTCCCGCACCAGGACCCCGGCCTTCTCGAAATCGTTCACCGTGAACCGAACCATCACGAAGTTGCCTTGCGAGGTGATGTACTCTAGCCCCGCGTCCCGGAAGGCGTCCTGGAGCCGGGCGCGCTCCCGGATCACGAACTCCGCCCGCGCCCGGACTTTGTCTCGCGCGAGCATGGAGGCCGTGGCCGCGACCTGGGCGGCCAGGTTCACCGAGACCGGGAAGCGCACCCGCTCCGCGTAGTCCGCGATGCGTTCGGACGCTATGCCGTAGCCTACGCGCAACCCCGCCAGCCCGTGCGCTTTCGAGAACGTGCGGGCCATGACGACGTTTTCGCTTTCCAGGGCGAGGGCGTGGGAGTCCCGGTACGCCGGGTCGTCCACGAACTCGACGTAGGCTTCGTCCACGATCAAGAGCACATCTTCGGGCAGCTCCCCTGCCAGCTCCCGCACCCGCTCCAGGGGCAGGTACGTGCCGCTGGGGTTGTTGGGGTTGCACAGGATCACGGCCCGCGTCTCGTCCGTCACCGCCGAGAGCAGCGCTTCTGGTTTGATCTCGCTATGCTCCGTCAGGGGGACCGGGCGCGCCGCCATCCCCATGACGGCGCAGAGCATCGGGTAGAGGCTGAACGACGGCCAGGGATAGACGACCTTTCCGCCGGGTAGCAACTGGAGCACGTTCAGCAACACCTCACTCGATCCGTTGCCGACCAGGACGTTGCGCGTCTCGCTGCCGGGGTTGGCGTCCGCAATAGCCGCCCGGAGCCGCGAGACGTGGCTGTCCGGGTAGCGGTTGGCCCTGGGGAGCGCGGCGGCCAGCGCGGCCTCTGCCTCGGGGAGCGGGCCGAAGGCGAGCTCGTTGGAGGTCAGCTTCGCGTATCCGTTCTCGTCCGTACCCTCCGCCGCCATCCGCCACGACTTCGGCGGGACATAGGGCCTCAGCGGTTCCAACTCGGGCCTGAACTTCAACCTCGGGTGCTCCTTGCTCGGCTACGGTGCAACCTCACAAGACTAGCCTCCGGCGCGGGAGCTTGCAACGCGGTTCTCCACCAGACCTGCTTCTCGGTTTATCTCTTTCCATCACCGGTGGCGGCTGAACCAAGGCTCGTCTCGAGTTCATCGGTCACCCCACTTGCGATGTCACTCGATCGTCTGGAAGACAACGCCGAAGATCTCTGACGCTGCACCAACGCCAGGTACTCGTGGACCGACCGGACGGCGATGGAGCCGGCGCCCACGGCCGAGGCCACGCGCTTCACGGAGCCGTGCCGCGCGTCTCCGACGGCGAAGACGCCCGTCATGCTCGTCTCCATCTCTAGAGGTAGGCGTCCAACGTGCCACCCCCGGCGCGAGAGGCCGGCCTCGGCGAGATCCCTCCCGGTCACGACGTAGCCGCTTTCGTCGCGGGCGATCTCCTCCGGTAGCCAGCCGGTGTGCGGCTCGGCGCCGATGAGGACGAACAGCCCGGCGGCGGGGACGGTCTCGGTGAGTCGGGAGGGAGAATATTCGAGGACCAGGTTCTCCAGCCGGCCCCTGCCTCCTCCGTCCACCACCCGCGTGTTGAAGAGGACCTCGATGTTGTCGCTCGCTTCGATCTCCCGGATCAGGTACCGGGACATGCTGGTATCCAGCGAATCCCCGCGCACCACGAGCGCGACGCGGGAGGCGTATTTGGACAGATGTATTGCGGCCTGCCCGGCCGAGTTCCCGCCTCCCACGACGTACACGTCCTGGCCCCGCATGGCCTGCGCCTCGGAGACCGCCGCCCCGTAGAAAACGCCAGAGCCGCTCAGGGTTTCGAGGCTTGGGACGCCCAGCCGGCGGTAGGAGGCGCTGGTGGCGATGATGACCGCTTTCGCCGTCACGCCGTTGTTGCAGGAGAGGTTCACCAGGATCCCGTCCCCGGTGCGGCGCAGCCCCGTGACGCGGCGCATGAAGAGGAACGTCGCCCCGAAAAGCCATGCCTGCTCCGCGGCCCGGCGGGCGAGCTCCGCGCCGCCGACGCCGGATGGGAAGCCAAGGTAGTTCCGGATCAGGGAGCTCGTGCCCGCCTGTCCTCCTATGGCCTCGTCTTCCACTATCAGGGTGTCGAGTCCCTCGGAGGCGGCGTAGACGGCGGCGGCCAATCCCGCCAGACCCGCCCCGACGACGACGAGGTCGAAGCTCGACTTTTCCAGATCTGGGTTCGCCCCGCAGGCATCGGCGATGTCGGAGTTTGTGGGATCGACGAGCACCTGGCCGTCGAACAGGATCAGCACGGGGAGTCGCGCTGGGTCGCGCCCGATCCGGGCGAGCAACTCCCTTCCCTCTCTGGAATCCGACGGGTAGAAAGTGTGTAGCACGCCATTACGCTCGAGAAAGTCCCGCAACTCGTGCGAGCGCTGCGACCACTGCTCGCCGATCACCCTTATCTCCTCGAACTTCGGCATGCGGTCCTTCGCCCAATCGTAGAGGAACTCCTCGATGATCCTGTGGAATCGCTCGTCGGGCGTTCCCCAGGGCTTGTTCACGTAGTAGTCGATGCCCCCGAGCGACATCGCTTCGAGGATGGAACCGGGAGCCGTCCTATCGCCCCACGCGACGAGGAGTGCCCGTTTGGCGGTCGGGTAGATCTCACCGACCCGCGTAAGGAAGTCCGTCCCGCTCATTCCGGGCATCCACTGATCGGCGAGCACGAGGGCCACCTCCGTCGCCCGCCGCCTGAAAATCCCGCAACCGCTCCAGGGCCGATTCCGCGGACCTCTCGCACATCACGCGGTAGTCGTCTCCGTAACGCTTGTGCAACTCGCGCGAGGTTCCTCTCAGGGCCTCTTCCTCCTCGTCCACGGCGAGCAGCACCGGCCTGGGCACGCGTCTCCAGACCGGTCACTTCGTCCAGCTAGGAGTTCCGGATCAGGTGAACCCCACCACGATCGACCGCCTCCTCGAAGTCAGCGGGACTTAGCGTCAATAGGTAATCTTCGGTGAGAATCATGAGGCACCAGAACTAACGCTTCGAGGAGGTTCTCATAACCGAAGACAACGATGCCCGTCCGGCCAGAACGCACGCGCCCGAGCAAGACCCGCGTCTCCACCGGCTCATCTTTCTGGCAGACGGCGTGTACGCCATAGCTCTTACCCTTCTCGCCGTGGATTTGATCCTGCCCCAGGCGACGGCGGATCTCCATGGAGACGCTCTCCTCCGGAGCCTGCTCGAAGACTGGCCCAAACTCCTCGCCTTTCTCACCAGTTTTACGGTCATCGCCAATTTCTGGGTCGGACACCTCGTTCTCTTCCAGCACGTGCGGCGCTTCGATGGTGGTCTGATGTGGCTCGCGCTCCTGCAACTGCTCTGCATCGCTTTCATACCGTTTCCAACCTCCGTGATCGGCGAGCACGTTGGGGACCCGGTGGCCCAGCAGTTCTATTTCGGCACTATCCTCGTGACCGGACTCGTCATGGTGGCCCTGTGGCGGTATATGAACTCGAGACGCCCGCTGGTGCATCCGGACTTGAGCCCACAGTACATTCGACGCACCGATCGGATCTCGCTGGCGCTGCCGGCGACCTTCCTGGTCTTCATGGTTCTGGTGGCCGTAGGCATCGGGAAGGTCATCAACCCGCTGCTGCTGAGTTACATCGTGGCCTTGCTCTTCATCGCGCTCGGGATACTCGAATGGAGGAATTCGGAACCTGCGGATAAGATAGAGCCCGATGATGCTCCAGCCGATAAACACACGGAAGATCGTGATCGGACAGACGAATAAGCGAAGCTAGTAGCGGCGGCCTCGCTGGCGGCGGATGTCGAAGGTGGCCGAGGATGAGACGGCCATCACGGCCATCACCCCGGCCTGGACCGGGTCGCTGACCACGAGGTCCACTTCGTCAGGGACGCTGCCGGCCATGTTCAACGAGATAACGATGATTCCGCGCTCCCGGATCTCACGCACCGCCCGCCCGACCTCTCCGCCCATCAAGGCCCCGGCCAGAACCAGGGCAACCGCGCGGGGCAGTCGCGCCACGGCCCTCGCGGCCCCAGCCAGGTTCTCCTCGCCGACCAGCGGGATGGTGTCCACCGAGATCCTCTCCCCGCGGATGTTATGGCGGTCCGCTTCGGAGACCGCCCCGACCACGACCTGTCCGACCTGAGCGCCGCCACCGACCACGATGATGCGCTTGCCGTAGACCTTCTGAAAGGACGGCGCGCGCTCGATGGAACGAACCACGGGCAGTTTCAGAAGCTCGTCCAGGAGCGTCGCCGCATGCGTCTCACCGTTCATGTCTTCCAGCTCGAGGTAAACGATGGAGTCGACACCTTGGCGTTCGGCAATGTCCACGTAGGTTATGTTCGCCTGATGCTCGAAGATAACGCGTGTGATCTCGTGCAGCGCACCCGGCTCATCGAGCACGCGAGCCGTGAAAGCCAGCGGACTTGCGGCTTCGTCTCCCTCTCGGCTCCCTCCAAAACCCTCCATGCCGCAAGTATACCTGTCGAATGTG
>JACCTS010000107.1 GCA_013812245.1 Rubrobacter sp. | reverse complement strand
GGGCCAAGGTCCGGAGCTGCGAACGGATCGTGGACCCAGATTCGGGTCGCAACGTCTGGCAAGTGGTCTTGGCCGTGCCCAGGCGCCGCAAATAGAGGGCCCAATTTTTCTCCAATTTTTCTCCAATTTTTCTCCAATACTTCTTAAATTGAGTTGGCCCTCCCCCGATGCGTTGATGTCTCCATGACTGGTGCCACGGTGGCACCGGGAAGGAGGAAACGTGGACACGAAGAACGTGGTGGTCTTGGTGGGCCGCCTGGTGGCGGAGCCCGAGCTCCGTTACATGCCCAATGGGACCCCGGTGGCGAACTTCGCTATCGCGGTCAATCGCTCGACCCGCAAGCCTGACGGCAACTTCGAAGATTCCCTCGACGGGTTCTTCGATTGCGAGATCTTCGGGGCCCAAGCCTTGGCTCTGGCCGAGAACACCGGCAAGGGAACCGAGGTGAACCTGACCGGATCGCTGTTGCAGAAGAAGTTCCAGAGCAAAGGTCCGCAGTCCCGCACGATCTCCAAGATCGAGATCCGGGTCTCGAGTGTCGCTCCCGTGCTCCAGGTACCCAAGGAGTCGTCTAACGGCACCGCTCCGGTCCCCCAGGTCGCACCGCAACCGGCCTAGTCCCCGTCCGCTACCGAGCTGCGGGTGGGTCTCCCCGTCCTGCCCGCAGCTCCCCCCTTTCCGGAAAGGAGGCACCGATGCGAGACAAGAGCCCATCGATCGCGATCGCAGCGACCCTGGCCGCGGCCTTGTTGGTCGGGACGACCACTCCCAGCCAGGCGCATCATCGTCCCAACCTCTATTGCAGCGAGTCGGGCGATCTCTGCCAGAGCACGCGCCGGGTCCAAGGCGGGCGCAAGCTCGGCATCCTGCTCGCGGCGAGGTACTTCAGGGTCTTCCATATCTGCGTGGCCGAGCCGCGCTCTTACGAGTCCTGCATCCCCTTCCGCATCCATGACCACGGCGACGGGACCTTCGGTCGCGACGTGAGCTGGCGCCGGCACTTCCCTCCCGGGGGGCCGGGGCCGTACACGGTCCGCTGGGTGGTCGGCGACGAACGAGTCGGTCGTGTGCTCGGTTTCCACGTCCACTAGGGCGAAACAGACCGCCGCTATGCGCTGGGAGCTCACCGGGACGAGAGGCACCAGCCACAGGGGAACCGAGCCGGTCCGTCTCGTATGGGAGAACGGCGCCCTCGAGGGGCCACAAGCTTTCGTCGACGAATGGCGGCGGCTGTGTGACCACTACGCCGGTGGCACGTTCTTCGTCGCGACAGGCCAACCATTGCGCGCGTGCCCCGATCCGGCTGCTGACCCGGTCATCTCGTTCGTGATCGCGGTCAACTGGCTGCCGATCTGGACGTCAGAGGTTCGTTATGAGCCGTCGCTACCGCCCGAGCTCGAGGGTTGGCAGGCGAAAGCCCGCAACGTGGTGCCCATCGCCGCGGCGCGCGGGAGACGCGCTAGCAGGTAGGACGTCGCTCACCCTCCTACGTCCCGTCGCTGTTCCCATGTCGGGAGCGTGTGCGGGTAGAACTCCTCGAAGCGCTCGATCGGCTCGTAGACGACGTAGTTGTTCTCGTCCTTGCCCAGATCAGTGCGTTGTTCGAGGTGGTCGGTGAGACCCATCTGTATCGGCGGCGGAACCCCATCCGGGAACGCCGCACAGCGTGGCGGACCTTCCGGGCCATGCAGATGCCGGCACCACAAGCAGCCGGGGAACGCCGTTTCCGTACCGTCCTGAAGAGTGGGGCTCATGGCGCGAGCTCGCTGATGCGCGGCATTTCAGGAGCCTCGCACGCGATGTGGAGCGACGCGAGGCTGCCGGAGACCGGCGTCGAAGGCGCTGTCGATCGTCTGACGGGACTCGGGCTCGTCGAGCCCGATAGCGAGGGAGACACCGAGGAGCGAAGAGCGTGCCGCCGACTCGAGGAGCTCGCCGCCGGCAACCAGCCGGGCGAGCGCGAAGGCAGAGCGGTTGAGCTGATGGTTGCGGGTACCCACCTGGGCCGCCCGGACCCGATCCAGCTCGTCGCGCATGACCGCTAACCCGTAGGGCGTGCCGTCCCCATTGAAGTCCGTCGCCTTGACATCCTTCCAGAGCGACGTAGGTGCGCTCCGGCTGCTTCAACCAGGCTGGGGCCGCTGCCACCGGTCGGTTGGCATCGAGCCACTCGTAAGAACCCCCACTGCGATGAACGCTAGGTGGGGCGACGATGTAACCGCCATTGCCGCGCAGGTCGAACCCGGTTAGCTCATCGTCCATCCCCGGCAGGCGTCCCGCACTGTTGCCCAACGTCTCGTCGCTCGAGCTGAAGACGAGGTGGACGCCGCCTCCTCCTGTGAGGCCGGTCAGCGTCGCCGGCACCTCTTGCTCGATCAGTCGTCCAAGCGATACGAACGCCGCAGGCAGGTCGACGTCGATCACCGCTAGCCCAGAAACTGCTCCGGTGGCTATCCCGACGTTGGCACTCCGCCACCTGCGCCACCACTCCATTATTACGTCGGGGTCTGTCGTCGCTTCGTAGAGGCCGCGCCGGACCAGCGGGTGCTTGCCCGCGCTGGAGCAGTCAGTACGGCCACAGGTACAAGCCTCATTGACGATCCCGTGGAGCGGAAACACGCGCCAGCCCCGGTGCGCGTATCCCAGCGCCGCCTCCCTCAGCTCGATCACGACGCCTCCGTTCGTTCCGTTAGATACTGCCGGGCATGATGGAACTTCCGGCAGAACACGAGTTGATTGCGCTCTTCGAATCCGAACCAGAGTTGACCGATCCCCAATATCCCTGGGCGTACAACACGGTGACCTTCAACCTCACTCGTGAGGATGATCACCTGAGTGCCGTTATCGAACCCGGACTCGAACGTGTTCGGCTGACTTGGTCCCGTGCAGAAGAGGAACTGCTCGACGTGGTTTTGGAAGGGATTGCTCGACTCTCTACCGAGACCCGAGATGGTCGAGAAACGCTCCTCCTCACCTTCCTCGACGACCTCCCCTTCGACGAGTTGCGCGTGCGCGTGAAACCAACAATCCATTTCTTCTGGCGAACGAGGGGCAAGATTCTCTAAGACCCTCTTGTCGGGCGAGGGCGCAGCCGAAGGACCGACCGAGGCCGAAAAACTCATGAGGCCCTCGCGATGTCGTAGTCGGCTCCATAAACAGATGACGGGTGGACGCCGAGCTGACAGCAGATCCGGTCGACGAACAAGCCATCGAAACACTTGCGGTTCTTCAAGGCCTGAGCATTTGTCCCGAGCTCCCGATAGAACTCGCGCTTGCTCACTGCCTGAGAGGCACGCTTGGAGATCAGCTCGAGAAGCGGGCCGGCCGGGTACGACTCTTTCACCTCCGCCTCGTAGGTACCGAGTATCAGAGATCCGATCGTCTCTCCGAACGCACGCCGGAAAGCCGGTCGCGCTTCGGTGAAGCCGTTGAGGACGTTGCTCACGTAACCCTTGTCGTAACCCATCATCTCTGAGAGCTCATGCTGCTCGATATCGAGGGCCGCGAGCAAGATGTTGATGGTCTTGCGATCCACCTTGTTCACGATCCCACCTCCGCCAGGTAGCTATCGCAACGCTCGGTCAACTCTGCAACGAACTCTGATGCCGGTGCGAAGCCGTCATCTTCGAGCCGGTCACGCAGACCGGCAAGCGTGCCTGCCAACAACACGATGACCAGGTCACCGAGGTCCGGTGTGGTTTCGGTCTTCATATCGTCACCGTCCACTTCTCCACCAGGGTGGCGACGAATGCCTCGTGGAGCCTTGCGATCGCCCGAGCTTCTTCGGCTGTGTCGGCAGCACCGATGTAGTCGCAAACATCGCACTCGAGCTCGTAGCGCTCTTCGTTACCTTCGTAGGTGCCCGGAGGGTTGGCAACGAACACACTGTGCTTGCTGGGCTCTCCCTCCTTCGAAGAGCCCCAGTCCCCCTCGGGAACCTCCGACCAGTCACCGGACCGGATCGCGTCCCACTCCTCGGCGGAGAAGAGAGCCTCGTAACCGATTGTTTCTTCCACGTCTGCCTCCTTGTTGGTCGATGGCTTGCGTCGTCCGCAGGAGCACCGGGTTAGTGGAGGGGTCAAGGGTGGCGAAGCCATCACGCAGTGACGCGAGTACCGGAGCGCAGCGAGGAACGGAGCGCCCTTGACGCCGGAGCGGCCGGTGCTAGACGCAATAGCCAGCCGTCGACCGGGAGGCTGTGGAAGATCGGCTACGAGGCGGCCACTGAGGGACTCGCCAGTCGAAACTCGACCAAGTCAGGTTCACTAAATATGGCCGGTGTTCTTGGTTCTTTGGTTTCTTGTTTCAGGGTCTCGCTAGAGCGAGGATGGAAGGGTGGATATGGACATCGAGAATCCCCCGGAGCGGAACGTTGAGACGGATACGACAACTGCTCGAGGTCCCGTCCGTTTCCCACCACCGGTGGTCTACATCGCTGGCCTGCTCCTCGGATGGGGCGCACAGACCATCCGACCAACACCCAACCTTCCTCGGATCGCTGCCCTGATCGTTTTCGTTCTGGGCCTTGGGCTTTTTGCGCTGCTCGATCCGGCCGCCACGGCGCGCTTCAAGCACGCGAACACGAGCTTTATCCCCTGGAAGGCATCGACGGCCCTCGTCACCGATGGGCCCTACCGCTTCACGCGCAACCCTATGTATCTCGGTATGGCCGCTCTCTACGCCGGTATCGCCCTCGGCACCGGATTGTTGTGGGCACTGGCCCTGCTCCCGATAGTGCTGGCGGTGATCCAGGTTGCAGTCATCCGCCGTGAAGAGGCGTACCTCGAACGACTGTTCGGCAATCCCTACCGCGACTACCGCGCCAAGGTCCGCCGCTGGATCTAGGACACCATGCGCATACCTTCCCCCAACACCGCCGAGGTCGCAGCCCGAAGGGACCGACCGAGAGCGGGTCAAAAGAGGCTCGATTGCACGCGGGGGCGGAAGAGGTCAACGATCTCTAGCCAGGTGATGACGCCGCCCAGCATCGCGTCCGGGTTGTAGAGGGTCACGCCTCGAACGGGACCCTTGCCCGCGCGGTTGTAGCCGAGAGCGTCGTAGTACCAACCGGCTTCTGGGAACCCGGGCCAGTGATCGCATGGACCTGAGCTGCGCGGGAGTTCTTCGGCGATCCACGCTTCGGCGGCCTTGTCGTCGGTTATCTCGAGCAGCTTCGGGAGCGGGCCGTAGCTGCCCGACCCGCCGCACAGTTCGCAACCATCCACGCTGTTGCGCGCGTCGTAGTCGTCAACGTCGTCTTCGGCTCCCGCGTATGAGTGCGACTCGTAGCCTTGGAAGCCGTGCTCCGCGTCGTAGAGACATGGGCAACGGCGGGAGAAGCCGAGGTCTCTGATCCGGTCGAGGACGAAGCGCCGCACATCGTCGGGTATCGAGTCGATCGAGCCATCGGCGATGCCCGCTCGCAGTTGCTCCATGCGACGGTTGTTGTCATCACGTTCGTCACGACACTCGTCGTGGATGTAGTGGTTGATCTCGTCCACGTAGCTCGCATCCTCCGCAAGAGGAGGAAGCGGCTCGTGGCACCAGTAGCAGAGCTTCGCCTCCCTCATGAGGGTCGCCCCTTCGTTTCGATGATGCCGACGAACTCCGAGTCGAAGCGACCTGCCAGCAAGCGCTCGACCTGGAGTCGCGCTTCGTCTTCGTCGCTCGCCTCGACCGAGATCCTCACCACGACCGGGTAGCAGCGACGAACCACCGGCTGTTCTTCGAACGTCTCGACCACGAGAGCACCGAGCTCGATGAGATCGAGGCTGTGTTGTGCCTCTCCTCTCTTCTTGAGAGATTCCCAGATGCACCACTCCGGGTGGTTGTAGCCCAATCCGAAGAACTCACACCGTGAGCAATAGATGGTCCCGTAGAGGCCCTCGCGGCTCGGCCGAGGCAACGCGATGTCGTGATCCTCGCCCGGCTGCATCACGCCACCTCCTTCTGCAGCGGCAGGCTCGCGTACTGCCTGTGATTCATCAGGGCACCGACGAAGTCCCAGTAGTCGCAGTGAGATGCGATCTGGTAATCGGTGTCGAAGCGGTGGTCGTGAACGACGAGCCAGAAACCGACCGGCCCGCAGCCACCGACGTCTTTGACGGTGACGTGCTCGTAGTCATCGAGTGACTCGGCGAACCGGGTCGCTTCCTTCTCGAGTAGTGCCATTTGCGCCCTCCTCCTTGGTCGACGGCTTTCGTCTCCTCAGAGCGCCGGGCATCAGCGAGGGGTCAAGGGAACCGCCGCAGGCGGCGGCGAGGATAAGGAGCGCAGCGGTACCGGAGCCGCCTTGACCCCGCAGCGTCCGGCGCTAAACGAAAAGAGGCCGTCGGCCTTAGGAGGACGCGTGAGCTTGAGTGAAGGGTCGGGTCTGGAGTCATGGACCGCCCAGGTGCGACACTGAGGCGGGCCGGAGGGCCGCCATCCCCACTTTCGTCCGCCAAGCACGGTCCTCGGGCCTTTCTTCTGTTGCCACCCAGCTGGGAAAGGTGCCGTCCGGGTCCACGTCGAAGCTCTTGCGTGGACAGACTTCGCGGTCGGGTGCGGACCCGCGACCCTGCCCGCCGCCCTTTCCA
>JACCTS010000042.1 GCA_013812245.1 Rubrobacter sp. | reverse complement strand
ACCATGTCGCCGACCTCGCGCCGGATGTCGCGTAGCGTGTTGTCGCGCTCGCGCTCTATCTCCTCGCGGGCGCGCTGGATGATGCGGTCGCCCTCTTCGCGGGCCTCGCGCTTGGTCCGCTCGCGCTGGGCCTCGCCCTGTTTACGGGCCTGGTCCAGGATCTGGCGTCCCTCGCTACGGGCTTCCTCGATCTGACGCCGGTACTCCGCGAGAAGCTCCTTCGCCTCGGCGCGGGTCTTCTCCGCCTCGTCAATGGCCTGTTCGATCTGGGACTGGCGGGTCCGGATTTGGTCCCGAATCGGCGGGTAGACGTAGCGGATGAGGAGGAAGATCACGATGAAGAAGGTCACGACCTCCCAGAAGATCAGGCTCGTATTGAAGAGATCGAAGATCCCCGTTTCGTCGACCATACGCTATCCTCCCTCGCCCTCTGGCCTAGAGCACGAAGGCGACGAGCAGGGCGAAGACGAGCCCGAAGAGCGCCTGCGCCTCCACCAGGCCGATCCCGAGGAACATCAGCGTCCGCGTCTGGTCGAACGCCTCAGGCTGGCGGTGGATGCTGGCGATGGTGGTCCCGATCAGGAACCCCATCCCCACGCCTGAGCCGATGACCGCCGTGCCGGCCGCGACGCCCACGCCGATGTACCGGCCCACGTCGCTGCTGGCCTGAAGCAACATCAACATAACCGGGCTTCCGAGCAACGCCAATATATCCATCTATCTTGCTCCCTTCTCAGTTTGTTTTCGGTGACCTGCCGCCACCATTATTGGTCCTCGCGGAACATCGCCAACTCTATGTAAACCTGGGTGAGTATAGCGAAAATATAAGCCTGCAAAACCGCCACGAAGATCTCGAACGCGAACAGCACCACCGCCACGGGCACGGAGATCACGGCCATGTAAGTCCCGAAGTACAAGATGAAGCTGAGGAACACGAAGATGATCAGGTGCCCCGCCAGCATGTTGGCGTAGAGCCGGACCCCGAGCGTGAGCGGCTTGGAGAACTCCTGCACGAGCTCGATGAAGAACATGAATGGCACCATGATCGGCTTGAACGGCAACCCCGGAGGTACCAGGCTCTTGAAGTAACCCCATGCCCCGTTGCGGCGCACGCCCTCAAACTGCGTCAGGAAGAAAGTCAGCAGAGCGAGAACGAGCGTGAAGGAGATGCTGCTCGTCACCGGGAAGCTGCCAGGGATGAGGCCAAGCAGGTTGAGCGTCAGCACGAACACGAACAGCGAGAGCGTATAGGGGAACCACTTCCTCCCCTCCTCGCCGACCTGCCCACCGAGGTGGTTGCGCCCGAAGCCGTACGTCTCCTCCACGATCACCTGGTACGCGCCGGGCCGGTCCTTGAGCATCCGGCTGCCGATGAACAGGATCAGGAACGTGACAGCCGCCGAGATAAACAGAAAGACGACCGCTTTGGTTATAGAGATATCTATCCCGAATAGCGAGAGAGGCACATAAGCGTGTTGGCCCGCCTCCCAGGTGTGGATGATCTCCGTCCTCAAATCCTCCTGGCTCATCTGCTGCAATAACGCCGGAATCCCGATCATTGTCCCAACCTCCGTTCCGCTCCTCCACCCGATGGTCTACCGGCCAGCTTCCTTTTGCTTTGTCTATCCGTTCCTCTCGCCAATTCCACCATGATCGCGACGTTCTCCGCAACGTACGTGCCCGCGAACCCGATCAGCATGGGCACCACCGGCCAGAGATCGAGGTACGCGGGTATACCGAGCACCGCCGCCGCGAACGCGAAACGCGCCATAAACGAGCCGGCCCCGATCATCACTCCCGCAGCCGCCGATTTCCCTGAGAACAACGATACCGTGAGCGCCGTGGACACGAAGCTCAACGCGGCCATCGCCACACCATAGAGGAGAGACCCCGCTGTATCTGCGCCGTATACGGGGACGAGAACGCCCCCAATTACGGCCGCCGCGACGAGCATCCACGCCGCGTGGCGAAGCGCCAACCTCCAGTGCCCACTCAACTCGTGTCCAGATCCTGGAGCGCCCGGTACACGTAGTACAGCCCCCCGGCGAACCCGAGCACGACCCCCCCGAGCAGGAAAAGCGGCATGGTCCCGAGCATAGAGTCCACGAAGTACCCCACCGCCGCCGGAATCGCTATGGCAAGCATGAACGCGAACCCTAGACCGATGAAGCGGGCGTACCCCGGTCTTTCGTCTTCTTTGCGAGAATCGCTGCTTGCCATCGCACGAATCATACCTCAACGACCAAAGTGTTGCAAATAGTTTCAAGCGTCAGCGGATCGTCGCTTTCGTCGTCCCGATGCACGATCCCGGCCCGCAACCACGCGAAGCCGCGGACAATCCAGATCCAGAACACCCGATCATCCCTGTCCTCCCGAACGGCAACAACGGACTCCACCTCACCGGAAGCCTGCCTATCGCCACGCCGCTCTCCTCATTCGGGGACCTTGTAGCAAGATCGTACGTCTTTATTGACATCATGTCAGTAGACACGGCGTCAACAAGCGGGTAGATTGTGTGCGTGGCGAGTGGACGTGGGGCAACTAGGCGGTTGGGAAGGTGAGCAGTGGGAGGGGTCCGCGGCGGCGTCGCAGGCCGGAGGAAGCGGAGCGGGCGATACTAGCGGCGGCGCGAGCTTTTCTGACGGAGCGACCTTTCAGGGAGATGACCATCGATGGGGTGATGGTTCGTACCGGGTTGTCGCGGCCGGCGTTCTACGCGTACTTCCGGGACCGCTACGATCTGGTGACGCGTCTGCTGGAGGGCATTGGCGGGGTGCTGTTCGCAGTGGACCGGCGCTGGCTGATCGGTGCGAGCGATGGGCTCGAAGAGGCGCGCGAGGCTCTGGCCGCCGCCCTTCGCGGGGTGTCCGAGACTTTTGCGAGTTACGGGCCGGTGCTACGGGCTATAGCCGATGCGGCAAGCCAGGACCCCCAGGTCGAGGAGGTCTATCGGCGGGGCCTGATCGAACGCCTCGTCGGGGCGGTGGCGGCTCGAATCTCGCGCGACGTGAGGGCGGGCCTGTCACCGGACGATCTAGATCCCGAGCAGACGGCACGGGCGCTGGTACTAATGACGGAACGGTACCTGCTCGACGCTTTCGGAGCGCCATCTTCCCGATCTTCTGAGGACGAGCGAGCGGTGGTGGCTGGTGCGCTGGAGAAGATCTGGCTCCGGACCCTCTACGGGCCCTAGCCGGTCAGGCGCGATCCGGATCTAGATCCATCTTGACCATCTCCAGCCCGCCCTCGGCGGCGAGCTCCATGGCGAGCGGGTCGGGGTAGCCACCAGCATAGCGAACCTCTTCGATACCGGCGTTCATGATCATCTTCACGCACATCAGGCAGGGTTGATGTGTACTGTAGATGGAGGCGCCCGTCACGG
>JACCTS010000040.1 GCA_013812245.1 Rubrobacter sp. | reverse complement strand
CGACGTGGTAGAGCGGCGCGATGTGCAGCGCCGTGTCCCGCTGGGACAGGCCGTACTCCATCACGCAGTTCATGGCTATGGCCACGTCGTTGCCGTGGCTGTGCATCACGCCCTTCGGGCGCCCGGTTGTGCCCGAGGTGTAGACCAGGGCGGTGCGGTGCGAGGCAAAAGGGTCCGGCCGCAACGTCGTGCCGCCCGTCTCGGTCTGCTCGGCCAGGGTCTCGAACTGGTGATGCCCGGCCGGGATCGCGTCGGCATCGTAGGAGCAGGAGACGTAGTCGTGGACGGTACGCACGCGCTCGGCGACGGCGAGCACGTTCTCGGTGAGCGGCCGACCGTAGACCAGCACGCGGGCTCCCGAGTCCCACAGGATGTCGGCGACTTCGCCCGGCGCCAGCCGGAAGTTGATGGGGACGGCCGCGGCCCCCAGCCGCTGGCAGGCGAAGTAGGTGGTCACCGACTGCTCGGAGGTGTCGACGTAGAAGGCGACACGGTCGCTCGGCCGCACGCCCAGCTCGGAGAGCGAGTCGGCGAGCCGGCCCATGCGCGCGTACCACTGGGCATAGGTCCAACTCCGCCCCTCATACACCAGTGCGGGGTAGTGGGGGAAGCGCTCGATGGTCCGGGTGAGCATGGAAGGAATGTTCACTGGGTGACTCTCCTCGTCAAAGGTCGGGCTTGATGTCGGGCAGGTCGGCCGAGGCGATCAGGTACCTCGCCATCTCCGAGGTGCCACCGACGATGGGTAGGGAGCGGGCGTCGCGGTAGATCTGCTCGGCGCGCCCGTATTCCTTGGTCAGGCCGTCGCCGCCCAGGATCTGCACGGTAGCGTCGGCGCAAAGGGTGGCGGTCTCCGTCGCCACGAGCTTGGCCATGGCCGCGGGCTTCGCCAGGTCTCTGCCTTTCATCCCCTGATCGTAGAGCCTGGCGGCGCGGTAGGTGAGGAGCTCGGCGGCGTCGATGCGCCAGCTCATGTCCGCGATCTTGCTCCAGGTTAGCTGCTTGGCGCCCAGCTTCTCGCCGAACACCTCCCGCGTCTGGGCGTGCTGCCGGGCGATCTCGAAGGCGCTCCGCGCGACCCCGAGCCCCGAGCCCCCCAGGATGATCCGCTCGAAGTTGAACATGCTGACCATGATCCGCATCCCCGCGTCACGCTCGCCCAGCAGGTGGTTGGCGGGCACCCGGCAGTCGCGGAACTCAACCTCGCCGACCACGGAGCCGCGGCGCCCCATGAAAGAGTACCGGCGCGGGAAGCTCATGCCCTGGGAGCCGGCGGGCACGACTACGGCACTCATGCCCTTGTTGGCCGCCACATCGGTGTTGCTTGTCCCGTAGACGACGTAGACGTCGGCCACGGAGGCGTTGGAGATGTAGCGCTTGAAGCCGTTGACGACCCATTCGTCGCGGGCCGCGTCGAACTCGACCCGCGTCTTCATGCCGGAGGTGTCGGAGCCGGCATCTGGCTCGGTCACGGCGATGGCACCGATCTTCCGTCCGCCGAGGATGCCGGGCAGGAAGCACTCGCGCACCTCGGGCTGGGCGTAGCGGTACAGCGGGTAGGCGCAACTCAACGCCGTGGCTATGGTCGTCTCGAAGGCGTAGTTGAGGTAGGCCGCCTCCTCCGAGACCATGGTCGCGTGGGTGAGGCCCGGATGCTCCAGGGGACCGCGGTACAGATCGGGGAACATGAGCCTGAGGTAACCGGCTTCTCCAAGCGCTCGGATGGCCCGCGTGACGGCGGTCCAGTCGTCGTCGTTCTCGATTGCCGGTGCGCGCGGCAGCAATTCGCGTGCGAGGAAGTCGCGCAGTTCGGCGCGGAAGGTCTTATCGGAGTCGGTCAGAAGGAAGTCGCGCATCTTGGCCTCGTAACATAATTCTATCCGTTCGGTCCAGCATCGCGAGTTGGGTCTTTGCCAGCGTAGCTCGGGAGCCGCTGTGCCTACAGATCGCCGCCTTCTTCGACGAGGCGGCTGAGCTCCTTGCTGAGGAGGCCGAGACGAGCCTCCCTGAGCAAAGGAACCCTGCGGCGACGCTGCAGGACGCTGTTCACGTCCAGGTCGGCCGTTATTAGAGCCTCTTTGTAGAGGGGCGCCTCGGCCACGACGTTGCCTAAAGGGTCCATCACGTGGGAGCTGCCCCAGAACGCGAGCTCTCCCTCTGTTCCGACCCGGTTGGTGAAGACGACGTAACACTCGAGCATTCGCGCGTAGAACCTGGTGATGTCGTACCAGTACTGCGTGGTGTCCATGTCCCCGGGGAAGCGGCTGTCGGCGCTGCTGGTTGGTATGAGGAGCACCCGGGCGCCGTCCTGGACCGCGAGAAAACCCAAAGCCGGCTGCCAGGCATCGTTACAGATCAGTATGGCCATCCGGCCGAACTTCGTTCCGAAAGCCCGCATGGTCTGGCCGGGGCTGAAGTGCTTTCGTTCCTCGAAGATGCCGTACGTCGGCAGGTACAGCTTCCGATGCAGCCGGACCAGAGATCCGTCTTCAAAATAAGCGGCGCTGTTGTAGGTACGAAGACTTCCGTCGTCCTCATGGAAACTGATGACGAGCGAGGTCTCTCCCGCCGCCTCGACCAGCGACGTGACGCGCTCATCTTCTACGTCGATGGACACCTCTTCGCTGACCTGTCCGAGGGTGTATCCGGTCAGGCTCAACTCGGGAAAGACGACGAGATCCGCACCCAGACCTTTAGCCTCCGCTATGACCTCCATCGCTCGTTGGAAGTTGGCGCGGATGTCTCCGAGGACGGGGGCAATCTGTGCCAGAGCTACCCGCATGGCTCAATACCATCCCTCTCGTTGTGATGCCTTAGAGTTGCGGCTCGTTTCGCTGTAGCACGCCGGGGCTGAAGCCAGCTTCCTCGCAGCAGCCGACGACGTAGTCGTAACGACCGGGATGGCACCACCGGGAGAACTGGATGAGCGATGGGCAATAACGAAGAGGTTCCGGGTTCCATAGATCGTTTCGATTGTACTTTACGCCGCGCACCGATTAAAGCCCGGTGGCCCGTGATCGGACCATAAGAAATAAACATATAAGCTCCGCTTATAAGAGGCTTGGAAAAACGTACTAGACGCCCGCCAAGTGCCCCTACATAGATTCGCGGCATGAGAAGGAGCCACGATGTCATCGTCGTTATTGCGGGGGCCTCGGATCCGCGGCCCTTTACCGGCTGAGCAACACCTCCAGGCCGATCAGGGCCTCCTCGGCGTAGCCGAACGTTTCTCCGATGACGAAGTCCACCCCGGTCTCGACGGCCCATCCCACCTGCTCCTCGAACATCGCCCTGGCCTGCCGGGCGGCCTCCTCGTTCCCGGACTCGTAGACGTTCGTGTTGCAGATGTCCCCGGCGAACAGCGCGCCGCTCGCCTCGGCCACCTCCCCGGCGAGGGTCTGGCGGTTGGTCTGCTCCAGCGCATCTTCCTTACCGATAAGCCGGAGCTTCTCGCGGTGGGCGTAGTAGGTAAACGCCTCGACCACGTCCGAGACGGCGCGGACGAACTCGCGGTGCAGCTGCGACACCTCCTCGGGATGCTCCAGACAACCTCGGGCACGAACGCTCCGGCCTGGAGGTAGCCTCTGCGCTCCAGCTCGAAGAGGTAGCCCTCGGCGCAGATCACAGGTCCCTCGGCCAGCCGTTCGAGTAGACCGATCCGTTGTTCGCTGGTGCTCATCGAGTTCCTCCTTTTGGTTCTACGGGAAGCGGGGTACTCGTAGGGTGCGGTCTTCTGGTCTTGCAGCCGGAGAAGCGGGACGGTTCGAGCAGTTCGCGCGGCGTGCCGGGCGGCTCCTTCGCCACCGGCGTCCCGGTCCCTGCTCGCTTTCCATGCCCGTCGTTTCCCTTCGAGCGATACACGACCCATCCTTCGTACCAGGTATTGCGTAATATAGACTGTTGCCCATAATAGAGTAATCGGCGGCCAGCCTTCGTCCGCCCGAGCGGGTATGTGCGATCCAGGGGACTCGATAGATGCGAAGTGACGTACGACGAGAAGTCTTCCGGTCTCCGGGTGGCGCGCCGGAAGATCTGGCGTTGGGTCTGGTCGGGCTTGGCTGGTCGGCGCCGACCGGCCCAACGCTCGCGGTCTCCCCGGCACCCATGAGCCCGTACGAAGCCGCGCCTCATCTGCTCGGCCTGCCGCGGCCGGTGCTCCTGGACAGTAGCTCGGCCAACAGCCACAGCGGCCGGTATTCGTACCTGGCCGCCGATCCCTTCCTGATGGTTCGTAGCCGGGGCCGTCGCGTCGAGCTCGTCGGCCCGGCCGGGCGGACGGTCGTCGAGGCGGATCCCTTCGAGCTGTTGCGGTCTCTCATGTCGCGGTATCACCTGCCGCGGCGGCCCGGGCTGCCGCCGCTGCTCGGCGGCGCGGTCGGTTACTTTGGCTACGATCTTGGCCGGCTGCTGGAGTCGCTGCCGGCGACGAACCCCGTTGACGAGACGCTGCCGGAGTTGGACGTCGGCTTTTACGACTGGGTCCTCGCGGCCGATCACTCCTCGGGCGAGGGTTGGCTCATCGCGACGGGGCTACCGGCGGGAACGGAGACGGCCGCCCGCGCCCGCCTCGCGGAGATCGAGGCGCGCCTGGAAACTCCCGTAGAACCCCCGAAGGAACCAGAAGGTTCGGAAGAAGTGGGAGGGGGAAGCCCCCCGCGGTTCCGGTCGAACGTGCGCCGGGGCGACTACCTGGAGGCCGTGCGCCACGCCAAGGAGTACATCGCCGCCGGGGACGTTTACCAGGTCAACCTGTCGCACAGACTGGAGGCGAAGGTTGAGCATCCCTCAGACGGGTGCGGCGGGCGCGCGTGGCCCCTCTACGAGCGGCTGCGGGCCGTATCGCCGGTGCCACACGGTGCGTACCTCGACCTGGGCGATGTCGTCGTTTTAAGCGCCTCGCCCGAGCGGTTCCTGCGCCTGGACGGAGAGCGCGTGGAGACCCGGCCTATCAAGGGAACCCGTCCCCGCGGGAAGACACCCGACGAAGACGAGGTGATGAGGACCGGGTTGCACTCCAGCGAGAAAGACAGGGCGGAGAACCTGATGATCGTGGACCTCCTGCGCAACGACCTGGGCAAGGTCTGTCGTGTCGGGTCCGTGCGAGTGCCGGAGCTGTTCGGGCTCGAGGGCTACTCCTCCGTGTGGCACCTGGTCAGCACGGTTACCGGCGAGCTCCGGCCCGAGTTGGGCGCGGTGGACCTCCTCAAAGCCTGCTTTCCGGGCGGTTCGGTTACCGGATGTCCCAAGATCCGTGCGATGGAGATCATCGAGGAGCTCGAGCCTCTCAGGCGGGGCGTGTACTGCGGCGCGATCGGTTACCTGAGCTTCACCGGGACGATGGACACCAGCATTGTCATCCGCACCCTCGTGCTCTCGGGCGACCGGATGCACCTGCAGGTCGGCGGCGCGGTCGTCGCCGATTCGGATCCGGAATCCGAGTACGCGGAGACCCTCGCCAAGGGCCGGGCCGTCTTGAACGCGCTCGGGGCGGAGCTGGAGGAATGGTGAAGGACGGCGCAGGGGTGCTCTGGGTCGACGGAGAGCTGGTCCCGGCCGGCGAGGCGCGCGTGGACCCGCGAGACAGGGGCTACGCTTTGGGCGACGGGCTCTTCGAGACGATGCGGGCCCGCGAGGGGCGCCTGCCGTGGCTGGAGTGCCACCTCGCCCGCCTGCGGGGCGGGGCGGTGGTGATCGGGCTCTCCGCTATCCCGGACGACGGCGTACTGGCCGGGGCGATCTACGAGACCCTGGAGGCCAACGGGCTATCCGAGGCCGTCGTCCGGCTTACGGTCAGCCGGGGCGTGCCGGCTCGCCGCAGTCTTCTACCGGAGCCGGGGCCGACCCCGACCCTGGTGATCGGCGTCCAGCCCTTCGTCGGCTATCCTCCCTCGCTCTACGACCGGGGCATGCGAGCGATCACCAGCCGCATCCCGCGCAACGAGCGCTCCCCGCTCGCGAGGATCAAGGCACTGAGCTACCTGGAGAACGTGCTGGCTCGCCGCGAGGCGGACGCCGGGGGCGCTGACGAGGCGCTCCTGCTCAACACGGCCGGACGCCTGGCGTGCGCCAGCGCCGCCAACCTCTTTCTCGCGCTCGACGGCGCGCTCCTTACGCCGGACCCGGGATCGGGGGTCCTGCCAGGCACCGTGCGGGAACTCGTGCTGGCCGAACTCGCTCCGCGAATGGGGCTGACCGTGGCCGAGCGGGCTGTGCGTCCCGAGGAGCTGGCCGCCGCCGAAGAGGCCTTCCTGACGAGCGCTCTGCTCGGTATCATGCCGCTCACCGGGGTGAACGGTTTCCCCGTCGGGACCGGCGAACCCGGGCCCGTATCCTCAGGCCTGAGCGTGGAGCTGGAGAAAGCTTGGTCCGGACGCCTCGAGCGTGGTAAAGGCGTCCCTTGAAATCCCGGGCAACCCGCCCCATGCTCGGCGAACAATTCTGGTCCGCAGGGAAGACAGAAGCGAGGACCCTCTGTCTAGCGATAGGCGGTTATGAGGCTCATGGCCTCCTGGCGGGT
>JACCTS010000018.1 GCA_013812245.1 Rubrobacter sp. | reverse complement strand
CCCAATCATTGCCCTTCTTGTTGACGACGACCGAGATGCCGTCGTAGGCGACCGGTATCTCGATGTAATCGACCCCGTTCTTTTTGCACACCGGCACCTCCTCGGCCACGTCTATCGGCCTGGAAGCGTCGGAGATCTGGGTGTCGCCTTTGCAGAAGGCCTCGAAGCCGTCGCTGGTCCCCGCGCCGCCCACCTCGATACGGGCCTCCGGGTTCTCCTCCCGGAAAAGCTCCGCCGCAGCCTGGGTGATCGGGTAAACGGTGCTCGAACCCTCGATGCTGATGTTGCCGGACAGGGCCTCGCCACCGCTCTCACCACCACCCGCGCTGCCGCCGCAGGCGGCCAGAACGAACGACAGTGCCAGGATGGATACAACGGCCAAAAGTCTCGAACGCGCAATCCTTATCAACCCGTGTGCTCCCTTCGCTTGAAGACCATGATCGCAAGCCAGCTTCCGGGCACGATGATAGGACATGGTGGTTCGCCTTTAGTTTCACTCTTGTAAACTCGACATTAAATCCATGTTAAATGAACGAGATAGAGATCCACCGCTGAGTCTGCGCTATTTGCTGGTTGAATCTTCGAGTGAAAGATTCGCCAGAACCGGATAGTGATCGCTCGGATAAACGGGCGGCTCGGCGTCGCGGATGACCTCACACGAGTGCACGTTCCACGAGCCTTCTCGCGGCGCGGCGCGCAGAAGGATCCAATCTATCCGCGCTTCGCGCCCGGCCTTCGGACGAAACTCTTCGCCCCTGAACCGGTGAAAGGTGTTGGTAGGTCCGCTGCCCGCAGCGAGGTGAGCATCGCCGAATCCTGCATCGGCGAAGATACCGTACGTCTTCGAACCCGGATTGCAGTTGAAGTCGCCCGTGAGCACAACCGGAATACCATCCGCCAGCTCATCGAGGCGGTGTAGGACGAACCTGGCGGCCTGCTGTCGCGCCCGGCCGCTGATGTGATCGAGGTGGGTGTTGAGGTGTACGAACTCCGCACCACCGTATCGCACCCGGAAGCGGGCCCAGTTGGCGGAGCGGACGTGGCTAGAGCCCCAGGATTTCGAGTACTCTCCTGGCGTCTCCGAGAGCCAGAAGCCACCCCTCGCGACCAGCTCCAGCCGATCCATCCGCCAGTAGATGGCGTTGTGGGCGTGGGGCTCACGGTTCTCGTAGCGTGGGCCGGAGATACGTTCGTAGCCGTCCAGCTTCGCGTCATGGACTTTCCGGTTGCCGACCTGATGCTCCTGGAAGCCGATCAGGTCCGGCGCATATCTTTCGATGGTGCGCACGTTCAACGGGGCACGTTGCTTCCAGGCGTTCTTGCCGTCCTTGTGCTGCGAGCCACGAACGTTGAAGGTCATCAGCTTGAAGGCCTCGGACATCGGGCTTCAGCGAGCCTGCGTAGCGGGCCGGGACATCCTCATTCCCACTCTATGGTGCCGGGCGGTTTGCTCGTGATGTCCAGGGCGACGCGGTTCACGCCGGGAACTTCGTTGATGATGCGGTTGGAGATCTTCTCCAGCAGGTCGTGCGGGAGCCGCGCCCAGTCTGCGGTCATGGCGTCGTCCGAGGTGACGGCCCGGATGACGACAGGATAGGCGTAGGTACGCGCGTCGCCCATGACGCCGACGGAGTGGATGGCCGGCAGGACGGCGAAGCTCTGCCATAGGTCGCGGTAGAGGCCGGCGTTCCGGATCTCATCTTGCAGGACGAAGTCCGCCCGACGCAGTATCTCAAGCCGCTCCGCCGTTACGTCCCCGATGACCCTGATGGCGAGCCCCGGCCCAGGGAACGGCTGGCGCCACACCAGACGTTCCGGCATCCCAAGTTCCGCCGCCACGACCCGCACCTCGTCCTTGAAGAGGTTTCTCAGCGGCTCGACGAGGTCGAGGTCCATCACCTCGGGCAGGCCACCGACGTTGTGGTGGCTTTTGATCTTCGCGGCATCGCGGGTGCCGCTTTCGATCACGTCCGAGTACAGCGTGCCCTGCACCAGGAAGGTGGCGTCTTCGGCGATCTTGCCTGCCTCCTCCTCAAAGGTGCGGATGAACTCCTCGCCGATAATCTTGCGTT
>JACCTS010000007.1 GCA_013812245.1 Rubrobacter sp. | reverse complement strand
AGTAAAGGTCCTAGGGTCTTTCCGTCCTTCCGCGGGTAACGAGCATCTTTACTCGTACTGCAATTTCGCCGAGTCCCTGGTTGAGACAGCGCCCAAATCGTTACGCCATTCGTGCAGGTCGGAACTTCACGTTGTTCCCCTATCTCTAGGGGCGCAGACTATCCCTTCACCTCTGAAGCTTTCGTTCACTCTCGTACAGAGGGCCGGCGTCTTATGACGTTTACAGATTTGCCGATTGGCACAAACGTCATCTCGGCTTTCGCCTCAGTCGTTACGGGGTCAAAGAGCACAACTTCACTCTCGACTTCCCACGGGATTCCCCGCTCCACCTTCGGAGGTAGGGGTTCCCCGTTATTAGCCGGATTTGCTGGAGGGATCACTCCCTCAAGGGGCAAGTTGATACTTACCCGACAAGGAATTTCGCTACCTTAGCACGGTTATAGTTCATGAGAACCCCCATATCGCTATGGGGCATGGACCATATCTTCATCCCTTTGCTTCGAAAGGGAGCTCTGCGTATGGCCTCTGAGGATTTCCAGCCTTCAACGCAGCGATTATCTCTTCATCGCAGCGCCGTCGCTTACCCCCTCGGTTCATCGGCGACCTCAACATCAGGATCGCCTCGAAACCTTCGAGAGTTAGGTGACGGCCTGATCGGACGAGCGACGTGATCTCACGAAACACGCTGAGATCCTGGGCTTTCGGCCCGCGAAGCCTGTAGACATCGAAGAACGGGAACACCGTTCCTTCGAGATCCTGGGGACGAGTGACTTCAAAATAGAAGACACCGTCGCCCCGTCCGCGCACCCTTCCTGTCCCGAATGAGGTCTTGAGAAGCATTGGCATCTCAGAACCCAACTGCGAGACATTGAATGAAAGTGTCACACGGAACGGAAGGCTTCCGTATCGCTTTCGAATGATCGGGACGTTGAAGCTTCCCTCTCCTTCGACGAATCCCGCGATGTAGTGACCTAGATCACTGGGGATTCCCTCCAACCAGTCTGAGAGACCGGACCTTTCCTGCTGATTGTCCGCACCGGACGGATTGTCACTGTCCATGCACACACCTTATCCAACAGGTGCGACACGAACGAGTACCGCCGGATACTCGGGGTTCCCAGCACATAGCAGAGTTTTTATCTAGCCGGTTACCCAGCTAGAGCGGCAACTCGCTTACCGCGGCCGTTTACCGGGGCTTAGGTTCAGAGCTTCGCTGGGACCGAAGTCCCGGCTAACCCTTCCCCGTAACCTTCCGGCACCGGGCAGGCGTCAGAGCGTATACGGCGCCTTACGGCTTAGCACGCTCCTGTGTTTTTAGTAAACAGTCGCTTGGGCCTGGTTTCTGCGACCACCCGCAGCCTCGGACGCAAGGTCCTACACCACAGATGGCGCCGCTTATCCCGAAGTTACGCGGCCAATTTGCCTAGTTCCTTAACCAGGGTTCACTCGATCGCCTTGGTATGCTCTACCTGTCCACCTGAGTCGGTTTGGGGTACGGGCACCACATGAGCTCACTAGAGGCTTTTCTCGGGAGCATGGGCTTATCGGCTTCCCCTCAAGCGGGTCGGCATCGCATCTCAGGGTTAATGGTTTCCCGGATTTGCCTAGGAAACCCCCCTACCTGCTTACCCCACGTCAACCAGCGCGTGGGTCCGACTACCCTCCTCCGTCACCCCATCGCTCCCCTAGAACCAGTGGGTCGGTAGGCCCGAAGGCTTTCCTTAGCAACTGGAGTCGGGGTGGGCGCGCATGTGGTGGTACTGGAATATCAACCAGTTGTCCATCGCCTACGCCTCTCGGCCTCGGCTTAGGTCCCGACTTACCCTGGGCGGATTAACCTTCCCCAGGAACCCTTGGACATACGGTGCGGGAGTTTCTCGCTCCCGTTTCGCTACTCATGCCGGCATTCGCACTTGTATTTGCTCCAGCATCCCTTACAGGACACCTTCACAGCTGATACAACGCTCCCCTACCCATCAGTCATCTCGAAAGATGACCAATGCCGAAGCTTCGGTACTTTGCTTAGCCCCGCTACATTATCGGCGCGAAATCACTCGACCAGTGAGCTGTTACGCACTCTTTCAAGGGTGGCTGCTTCTAAGCCAACCTCCTGGCTGTCTGTGCAACTTCACATCCTTTTCCACTTAGCAAAGATTTAGGGACCTTAGCTGTCGATCTGGGCTGTTTCCCTCTCGACTACGGAGCTTATCCCCCGCAGTCTCACTGCCACGTTCTGGAGTATGGGCATTCGGAGTTTGGCTGAGTTCGGTAACCTTGTTGGGCCCCTAGCCCATCCAGTGCTCTACCTCCGGCACTGAACGCACGACGCTGCACCTAAATGCATTTCGGGGAGAACCAGCTATCACCTGGTTTGATTGGCCTTTCACCCCTATCCACAGGTCATCCCCTCCGTTTTCAACCGAAGTGGGTTCGGGCCTCCACGGAGTCTTACCTCCGCTTCACCCTGCCCATGGATAGATCACCAGGCTTCGGGTCTAGGGCATGCGACTG
>JACCTS010000609.1 GCA_013812245.1 Rubrobacter sp. | reverse complement strand
CGACGTTCCAGCTCATTCAGAACTGCCCGCGCAGTCGCTGCCGCATCGCCAACGACGCCTACGTCCACGCGATGAACCGCGCCGATTGCCTCCTCGTCGAGGTCCACCTGCACCACGCGAGCTTCGGGCGGGAAGAGTCTGCCGTGGCGAGCGGTCCAGTGGTTGAGCGACGCGCCGAACGCGAGTACTGCGTCCGCCTGCGAGAGCAGTTCGATGGCGAGCGGTGAGGCAAAGCCGCCGGCGATGCCGACGGAGTACGGGCTGCCGGAGAAGAGCCCGTGCCCCATCGCGCTCGTCGCCAGCAGAGCCCCGGTCCGGTCTCCGAGGGCCTCCAGCGCCTCGCGTCCACCTTCCGAGAGCACGGCGCCTCGACCGGCTGCGATAACCAGCCGCTCGGATGCGGTCAGGAGATCAGCTACCCGCGCCACGGAACCTTCCGAGGGACGCGGCGGTTCCAGATCCGGCCCGTCTGCAATCGAGACATCGTCGGAACAAGACATCTCGACGAGGTCTATTGGGATGTTGAGCACCACGGGCCGTCGCTCGACCTTCGCTCGCCGAAGAGCGCGTGCGGCGTCCGAGGCGGCGGTCTCGGGAGAGCGTACACGTTCGGCGATGGCGCCTGTGGTCTCCGCGAGGGCGCCCTGATCTATCTTGAAGTTGGACCAGAGCGTTCCGGCCGGGGTGTCAGCCGCGAGCAGGACGATGGGCGTGCGGTTCTTGGCGGCCTCCGTCAGCCCGGTGAGCGTGTTGGTGAAGCCCGGTCCCTGGTGGACGCTTACGACGCCGATCCTGCCGCTGGAGCGGGCGTACCCGTCGGCCATCATCACGGCCCCGCACTCGTGGCGGGAGGCGTAGAATACCGCGTCCGCTTCGCGCAGCGCGTTCACGACGGTAAAGTTGCCGCTCCCGACGAGCCCGAAGAACGCCTCGACCCCGCGCTCCGCGAGCGTGCGTCCGATTGCTTCGGAGACCTTCATCGTTCAAAACATTAGGGTAGTTTTGGGTCCCGCGCAACGGGATCAGTAGACATGGGGGCTGCCTTCTGCGTTGCGGTAGGTCAGGCGCACTCGTAGAATGGAGCGACGTGGCTCGGGCTTATTCCCTTCCGCATGGTGGTTGTCGTCCTTCTGTAGAATGCCATTATGGAAGACGCCTCACGCAATCCGGGGTGGTGGGGGCGCAACTGGAAGTGGGTAGTTCCGGCCGGTGTTCTCGTTCTGATCCTGCTTCTCACTGCCGCGATTGTCTTGATCTACCTGCTGGTGGTCGGCCAGATCAAATCCTCCGAGGTGTACGTGGAAGCGCTGGCCAAAGTCCGCTCCGACCCTGAGCTCGCACAAAGCTATCGGGAAGCCTATCGATGACGGCCTCTTCCCCAGCGGCAGTTTCTATGTCAGCGGCGCCTCCGGATACGCCGAGATCGCCATCCCCATCTCCGGTCCCAGTGGCTCGGCGGCCATCTACGGCAGAGCCGAGCAATCCCTCGGCGCCTGGATCTTCACCGACCTCGTCGTGGAAGTCGATGGATCAGGCCGCCGCATAAATTTGCTGGATGGGACCGGAACGGAGAAGCCTGATCAGGTACGCATGTAGACGGAGACGTGGAAATTGCTCCGCGCCGTGAAAGGCCCTCTGTTCCATCCGGCCCAGCGTTCGCGTAGCCGGAGCCCCGCCAGGCGGGCCATCAGGTCCATCTCCGAAGGCCAGACGTACCGGATCTCGACCGGATACAGCTTCGTGCCGCCCTCACCCATCACTATGTTGTGCGAGTAGGCGCGCTGGGCCACGGTGTCGTAACGAGTCGTCTCCAGAAACACCCGGTCAACCTCGACCCGTTTGGTCTGGGTGGCCTGCCCTGCTCGAAGTCGCGCGAAATCCGGCACGAACGCCTCGACCACGAACACGCCACCGGCTTCGAGATGGCCGGCGACATTCTCGAAGCAGCGTACCTGATCCTCCTGTGAAGTCAGGGCGAAGAACGTGTTGAAGGCCACGTACACTAGCGAGAAGCGTCCCTCCACGTCCACCTTGGCGAAGTCCCCGACCGTCACGGAGATGTCCGCCCCTCCGGCCTTGGTCCTCAGCTTCTCCACCATCGCCGTAGAGGCGTCTATTCCGTGGACTTCGACGCCTCTTTGCGAAAGTGGGATGGCGACGCGCCCCGTGCCTATGCCGAGCTCCAGCGTCGGCCCCGGTCCGGCAAGCTCGCCCAGAAACGCGGCTGCGGCGTCCGCGTCTCCGGGGGTTCCGAACCAGTCGTCGTAGATGCCTGCCATCCTGTCGCCGTAGGTCGCGGGATCGTAGTCTTTCATCCTTCTCGCTCCTTCTTGCGGGCTCGTTCAATGTACTTCTTCGCGGCCTCCTCTTTCGTGTAGCTCAAAGTTCCGCCGGTCATGGGGTTTTTGATCTCGTAGTGGCCACCGGCGTCTTTATCCACGATAATCGGGTAGTAACGGTCGCCGACCTGTTTGATCGCGTACTCCGTACCGCTCGTTTCTTCTTCGTCCATTCCGCCTCCTCTTCCCGTCTACGACCACCTTTCTACTACGCGGCGGGGACAAGCCTCAACCCATGCTTCGGGCTTCCGGTTTAAATCCGGCGACGAGTTGATAGGTTAGTTGTTGACACTGCACGCTCCCATCCGATCGCTGGTGTCTTGCAATGCTGCGAGGGGAAAGGAGAGCATGATCTCGGTAACCGAAGAAGCGAAGGAACTATTCCTCAACGTCGAGCATCCGGAGGGTACCGTCCTGCGGCTCGACCCGATGACGGACGAG